>NZ_JBFRGZ010000015.1:0-105813 GCF_052115605.1 Arthrobacter sp. 2MCAF15
ATGTCCGGGCCGCTGGTGCGCTCCTCCTACCGCGCCGGCCGGCTCTGGGCCACCGCGATGCGCAAGAAGGGCTGGGAAATCCCCGCCGAACTCGCGCACATCGAAAGCTCCGGCAGCACCCGCCAGGAAGCCAGCTCCCTGCTCGCGGCCCATTCCTGAACCGAACTGCAACCCCCTTCCAGCCAAGGGCCGGCGCCGGAGTCATCTGGTGCCGGCCCTTGGCCGTGAATCACGTAGAATTAAGGCACTATGGCGAATTCCCCTGATCCCAGCAGCTCCAGCCCGGCTTCCGATGCTCCGAAGCGCGGTCTTTTCTCCCGTAAGCCCAAGGAAGCAAAGGCCAAGAAGCCGAGCCGGCTGAAGCAGATCGGCGAAGTCTTCCAAATGACGCGCCGCCACGACCCCATGGTTCTGTGGCTCATGTTGCTGGCGTTCCTGGGCGTTGTCGCCGTCAGCCTCCTGGTCGGCTTCCTGCTGGAAAACTGGGTCACCGGCCTGATCATCGGCATCGCGCTGGGCGCCCTTGCCGCCACGCTGATCCTGTCCCGCCGCGCCGAACGCGCTGCATTCGCGCAGATCGAGAACCAGCCGGGCGCTTCGGGTGCCGCACTGGGCACGCTCAAGCGCGGCTGGATCACCGAGGACCAGCCGGTCGCCGTGAACCCCCGCACGCAGGACGCCGTCTTCCGCGCCATCGGCCGTCCCGGCGTCGTGCTCGTCAGCGAAGGCCCCAGCACCCGGGTCAAGCCGCTGGTTGACGCCGAGCGCAAGCGTCTTGCACGCATCCTCCCCAACGTCACCATCCACGTGATCGAGAGCGGCCGCGGCGAAGGCCAGGTTCCGCTCAGCCAGATCGCCCGCAAGATGAACAAGCTCAAGGGCGAACTGACCAAGACCGAGGTCAGCGCGGTGTCCAAGCGAATTTCCTCGCTCGGTGGCCGCCTGCCCATCCCGAAGGGCATCGATCCCTACAAGGCCCGCCCGGACCGCAAGGCAGCCCGCGGCCGCTAGGCCCCGCCCCCAATCGCATCCAGCCAGCGCACCCCGCCAGCTACGCAGAATCGCCCCGGTTCACGGCCGCTCCAGGCCGCAGCCGGGGCGTTTCCATTACCGGCCCAGATCGACTGCGTGAGCGCTGAAGACCGACCCGAGTGACGCCAGGAACCAGGAGAAACGCATGACATTTCCACCGACCGCAACCATCATTCGCATTTTCCGGGGGCTGGCCATTGCCGAAGCGTTCAGCTGGGCCGCGCTGCTGGTGGGCATGGTGCTCAAATGGGTCACCCGGACGACGGAACTTGGCGTGGAGATTGCCGGCCCGATCCACGGCGCGTTCTTCATCGGCTACGCAGTCGCGGCACTGAGCCTGTGGGCGAAGCTTCGCTGGCCGTTCCGGGTTGCCCTGCTCTCCGGCCTGTCCGCCGTCTTTCCCTTTGCAACCATCTGGTTTGAACGCTGGGCCGGACGCCGGGGCCACCTCAATGCCGCCAGCGCGGCCGCAGGGGCACAGGAATTTGCGGGGGCACAGGAAAAAGAAGTGACGCGCGACGACGATCTATCCGCCCGGGTCTGACGCTGATTGGTATGGTCTGACGCTGGTTGGTACTGACCTGCGCTGATTGGTACCGACCGGCCCTGTTGGTACTGGCCGGGCCTGACCCAACGGATCTGGCTGGCGCCCACCGGCAAGGACCGACGTCGCGCCTCCGGCGGGAAGGTCCTACATGCGGACGAGCACGGTATCCATGGCCTTGTCGTGGAGGCCGCGCTGGTCTGGATCGAAGATGACGGCCGGGATCACGAGGCACAGCAGCACTGTGCGCACCAGGGCGGCGAGGGGGCCCGCCGGACCGCCGCCGAGCCTGACCACGTGGATACCCACGATTCTGTGCCCGATGCTGTAGCCGAGGGTGCCGATCAGCAGGATCTGCTCGATGGCAAACACGGCAAGGGTGGCCCAGGAATCGCCGGCGAAGGCGAAATTGCTGATCAGCAGCGCGATGGCCCAGTCAATGCAGATCGCCAGGATGCGCCGGCCGGCACGGGCAATCGATCCGGGGCCGGCCTCGGGAAATCCCAGCCGCTCCCCCGGGTACCTGGATATGCCGGATGTGTCCGGCCCGGTGAGCCATGAACCGATGTCTTTGCGATCAACCACAGTTCAATCTTATCGGCTCTAGCCCGTCCACAGTGTGGGCGGTAGTGTGTCACACTGTGGACCATGTAGGTCACAGTGTGGACCGGCGACTAGCGTTTACGTGTCAGGGCATTCTGTAACCTCCCCGAAACAATACGGACACTGCGGGGAAATCCCACGTCCTTAGGGTGGTAACAGTTGCTAGCGACTGCGAAGCGGGGAAGCTTTTGTGCCTTCTCCGCTGTTGGACTGCGCTGGACCAATGTGCCTGACGGCCAGATTTTTCATATGCGTAAGGAGCATAGATGTTCAAGACTGCGGACGAAGTCCTCAAGTTCATCAAGGACGAAGACATCAAATTCGTCGATATCCGCTTCACCGATCTTCCTGGCGTTCAGCAGCACTTCAACGTGCCGGCCAAGAGTGTTGACGCCGACTTCTTCGTCAACGGCCAGCTCTTCGACGGATCTTCGATCCGCGGCTTCCAGGGCATCGCCGAGTCTGACATGCAGCTCATCCCGGACGTGACCACGGCATTCATCGACACGTTCCGCATGGAGAAGACCCTTGCGCTGAACTTCTCGATCGTGAACCCGCGCACCGGCGACCCGTACCACCGCGACCCCCGCGGCGTGGCCGAGAAGGCCGAAGCTTACCTCGCCTCCACCGGCATCGCGGACACCGCGTTCTTCGCCCCCGAGGCCGAGTTCTTCGTCTTCGACAACGTCCAGTACCAGTCCTCCCCGCAGGGCAGCTTCTACAAGATCGACTCTGAGGAAGCCCACTGGAACACCGGCCGCGAGGAAGAGGGCGGAAACCTCGGCTACAAGACCCCCATCAAGGGCGGTTACTTCCCGGTCTCCCCCACCGACAAGCAGGCCGACCTGCGCGACGCCATGTGTGTTGCCCTGGACGAGGCCGGCCTTGAGGTCGAGCGCAGCCACCACGAAGTCGGCTCCGCCGGCCAGGCTGAAATCAACTACAAGTTCACCACCCTGACCCACGCGGCTGATGACCTGCAGAAGTTCAAGTACGTCATCAAGAACACCGCCGATGCCTGGGGCAAGTCGGTCACCTTCATGCCGAAGCCGGTCTTCGGTGACAACGGCTCGGGCATGCACTGCCACCAGTCGCTGTGGACCGGTGGCGAGCCGCTGTTCTACGACGAGAAGGGCTACGCCGGCCTGTCCGACACCGCCCGCTGGTACATCGGTGGCCTGCTGAAGCACTCCTCCGCCGTCCTGGCATTCACCAACCCGACGGTGAACTCCTACCGCCGCCTGGTCAAGGGTTTCGAAGCCCCGGTCAACATGGTCTACTCGCAGGGCAACCGCTCCGCCGGTATCCGTATCCCGATCACGGGCTCCAACCCGAAGGCCAAGCGCATCGAGTTCCGCGCGCCGGACCCCTCCTCCAACCCGTACCTGGCGTTCGCTGCCCAGCTGATGGCCGGCATTGACGGCATCCGCAACCGGATCGAACCCCCGGCTCCGATCGACAAGGACCTCTACGAGCTCCCGGCCGAAGAAGCCAAGGACATCCCCAAGGCTCCGGGCACCCTCGAGGAGGCCCTGGAGGCACTGGCCGAGGACAACGAGTTCCTGCAGGCCGGCGGCGTCTTCACCCAGGACCTGATCGACACCTGGATCGAGTACAAGTACGAGAACGAGATCCGTCCGCTCTCGCTGCGCCCGAACCCGTACGAGTTCGAGCTCTACTACGGCGTCTAGTTAGATCACTGGGCTAAACCCGATTTAGTCCGCAGAGAGCCCGCACGGGCTGCCAGAGCTTCGGCAATGGCGGCCCGTGCGGGCTCTCTTTTCGTCATCAGGGCCAACCAGTACGGCTGGCCCTGATGACGCCAAACTAACCTCTGTTCAGAATGCCCGGTACATGATGCGTTGCGGGCCGGCGTCGCCGCCTTCGTAGCGGCCGCGGTCCTCGAAACCGGCCTTGCTGTAGGCGGCCAGCCCGCCGGGGTTCAGTTCGTTGACGGAGAGGACGACGCCGGACTGGCCAGTGCCCAGGCCCGCCGTCAGTTTGGCAGCCTCCCGCACTGCGGCGTCCGCGGCATTGGTGCCGAGGCCCTTGCCCTGCTGCCGCCGGTCGATCAGGAAGCCACGCAGGAGCCAGGCCGAGTCGTCGTCGGGCCAGCCGGCAAGCGTCGCCGCTCCGGCCTGGAGCGTCAGCACGCCGACGGCGGTGCCGTTCTGATCCACGGCGAATGGAAACCGGGACTCCTCTTCGAGCGCGATCAGCATCATCCGCAGCGGCTCGCCGACGAAGTTCTGCTGCCCCTCGCCGAGTTCCAGCAGGGCGATCTCCCCCAGCTTGATGTCCCGGGCGTCGTCGTCGAGGTTCTTCAGAGGCAGCAGCCAAACATGTCCAGACATGTAGCCAGCGTACCCGCGCGGACGGTGCCCGCAGCGCCTCCCGTCAACGGGACGGGGCTAGAGCGCAGCGTCCTTGGGCGGCCCGGCAGGATCCATCCAGAAGACTTCCCAGAGGTGGCCGTCGGGGTCCTGGAAGCTGTGGGTGTACATGAAGCCGTAGTCCTGGGCTTCTTCCGAGGCCGTGCCCCCGGAGGTGAGGGCGGTGCGGATGACCTGGTCCACGGCTTCCCGGCTCTCCAGCGAGAAGGACATGATGGCCTCGGCGGTGTCCGCCGTAGCGGCGACTGACTTCGAGGTGAAGGTCTTGAAGTAGGACTCGACGAGCAGCATCACGTAGGCGCCGTCGTTGACGATCATGCACGTGGCGTTTTCATCGGTGAAGTCGGGGTTGAAGGTGAATCCCAGCGCTGTGAAGAATTCAACAGTGGTATCGAGATTCCGGACGGGAAGGTTCACAAACAGTTGCCTGGCCATCCGCCCAAGGTAGCACCGCCCGGCAGCACGTGTCTGTAGGGCCGGTGCCAGTAATCGGTGGGCCGCGGGCGGGCGCTAGTGGCCGTAGAAGACGCGCTCGAAAACTGCCCGGGCGCGCCGGCTCAGCCGCAGGTAGTCCTCTTCCAGCTCCGCGGCGTTGCCCTGGCCGTAGCCGCACCAGCGGGCAATGGCCTCAAGGTCGCGGCGGGAGGAGGGCAGCAGGTCCGAGGTCCGGCCGGTCCAGATGACGTTGGCCGAACGGATCCGGCTCGCCAGCCGCCACGCCCGGAGAAGGATGACGGTGTCCCCCGCRTCCATCAGGTCCAGGGCCGCAGCCGCCTCGAGGGCCTCCACGGTGGATGTGGTCCGCAGCTCAGGGTGGTCGCCGGCGTGCTGAAGCTGGAGCAGCTGCGCCAGCCATTCGACGTCGCTCAGGCCGCCGCGGCCAAGCTTCAGGTGCCGGGCGGGATCGGCCCCGCGCGGCAGGCGCTCCGCCTCGACCCTGGCCTTGACCCTCCGGACCTCCCGCGCGTCCTGGTCGGACAACGACTCCGGGTACCGGATCGTATCGATCAGCGCCACAAAATCCTCTGCCAGCTCATCGTCGCCGGCCATGGGGCGCGCCCGCAGCAGCGCCTGGGCCTCCCAGACGAGGGACCACCGGCGGTAGTACTCGGCATAGGACTCCAGGGACCGCACCATGGGCCCGCTCTTGCCCTCGGGGCGCAGGTCCGCGTCCACTGCCAGCACCCGTTCGGCCAGGATCGCCGGTTTGAGCGGCTGGGTCAGCAGGCTTGAGAGCTTGCCCACGATCTGCAGGGCCTGTGCCTGCGCCTCCTCGTCCGGCACGCCCGGGAGTCCGCGGTGGACGTACATGACGTCGGCGTCCGAGCCATAGCCGATCTCCCGGCCGCCCTGGCGGCCCATCGCGACCACCAACACGTGCGTCTTCAGCGGTTCCTCGGCGGTGACGATCGTCTCGGCCACGCGCAGCGCGCCCAGGACTGCTGCCCGGTCGGTATCGGCGAGGGCCACACCCACCTGGTCCTGGTCGAGCAGCCCTTCACTGTCCGCAATGGCGATCCGGAGGATTTCCCGGCGCCGGATCAGCCGGATCAGCCGCATTGCGCTCTCGGGGTCCGAGTGCCGGGACATCTTCGAGGTGATCTCCAGCCACTGGGATTCGAAGCTGAGCGGCACCAGGTCCTTGTCCGTGCCGAGCCACGCCACTGACTCCGGCGAAACCTCCAGCAGGTCCGCGATCAGCCGGGAGTTGGCGAGCACGTGGCAGAGCCGCTCGGCCGCGGCCGTCGAATCCCGGAGCATGCCCAGGTACCAGTGCGTCGTGCCGAGGGCCTCGCTGACGCGCCGGAAGGCGAGAAGCCCGGCGTCGGGGTCCACGCCGTCGGCGAGCCAGTCCAGCAGGATCGGCAGGAGCTGGCGCTGGAGGGCCGCGCGCCGGCTGACGCCGGCGGTGAGGGCCTCGATGTGCCGCATGGCGCCGCGGGGATCGAGGTAGCCCAGGGCGGCAAGACGGCCTTGGGCGGCCTCTGGCGTAAGACGTGCCTCCTCGCTGCTCAAGGTGGCGACGGAATTGAGCAGTGGGCGGTAGAAAATGCGCTCGTGGAGTTCCCGGACCGAGCGCTTGGTCTTGCGCCAGGCGGCCACGAGGGCGTCCGGCTTGGGCCGCTCGGCGGAGAACGGCCCCAGAACGGCCTTGGCGAGGGAGCGCAGCGACGCTTCGTTCACCGGCATGAGGTGTGTGCGCCGCAACTGGAACAGCTGGATCCGGTGTTCGAGCAGGCGCAGGTAGCGGTAGTCGCGGTCGAATTCCGCGGCGTCCGAGCGGCCGATGTACCCGCCGGCCGACAGCGCGGCGATGGCCGAGGTGGTGTCCCGGCAGCGCAGCGATTCATCGGACTTGCCGTGCACGAGCTGCAGCAGCTGGACGGTGAACTCGACGTCGCGCAGGCCCCCGCGGCCCAGCTTGATCTGCCGCTGTTCCTCATCGGCGGGAATGTGCTCGGTGACCCGCCGGCGCATGGCGCGGACGGATTCGACAAAGCCTTCCCGGCCGGCCGAAGACCAGATCAAGGGCGACACGGCTGCTTCGTAGCGCGCCCCCAGGGCGGCGTCGCCGGCGATGGTCCGGGCCTTCAGGAGGGCCTGGAATTCCCAGCTCTCGGCCCAGCGGGCGTAGTAGCTTTCGTGCGAGGCCAGGGTCCGGACCAGCGGCCCGGACTTTCCCTCGGGCCGGAGGTTCGCGTCCACTTCCCACAGCCCCGGTTCGCGGCTCGTGGACATGATCGCCCGCGAGATCCCGGAGGCCAGGACCGTGCCGATCGTAATGGCCTGGGCGTCCTCCAGCGTCCCGGCATCGATCACATAGATGACGTCAACGTCGGAAATGTAGTTCAGTTCGCGGGCTCCGCATTTGCCCATGCCGATCACGGCGAGGCCGACGTCGGACACTTCCGCGGCGTCGAACTTCTCCGCGGCCTCTGCCCGGGACACGGCGAGGGCCGCCTCAAGCGCGGCGCCGGCGAGGTCGGCCAGTTCGGCGCCGGCTGCCGGCATGAAATCCAGCGGATCGGCGGCGCACAGGTCCTTGATGGCGAGTTCCACCAGTCCGCGACGGTAGGCGGTCCGCAGGGCCGCATAGGCCTCCTGACCGCTTAGGCCCGCCACCGGCCGGGCGGACTTGGGATCGGCTCGCACCGACTGAAGCAGCCGGGACCGCAGATCCCCGGCATTTGCTGCCCTTGGTTCCGGACTGGCCCTGACATCGAACGCGTCGAGGTGCTCCGGGTGGCGGATCAGGAACTCCCCCAGCGCCTCGGAGGCACCCAGGACCCGGTACAGCGCTTCGCTGCTTTCCAAATCGGCGACGGCAAGCTTGCGCAGCTCCGGGTGCTTCTCGATCAGCCGGACCAGGGACTGCAGCGCCGTGTCCGGGTTGGCCGCCAGCTGCAGCCCGGCAAAGAGGGCATCCTGGTCGAGACCCTCCAGTTCCCGGGCAGCCAGGAACCGCTCGCCCTTGTCGAGATCACTGAAGCCGGCCGCGATGAGGCGCCGTGCCAGGCTCACTGGGGCAGCCTACAGAATGCCGAGGTTGCGCTGCAGCTCGTAGGGCGTCACCTGGAGGCGGTAGTCCTGCCATTCGGCACGCTTGTTGCGCAGGAAGTGCTCGAACACCTGCTCGCCGAGGATCTGCGGCATGAGTTCGGAATCCTCCATGGTCCGGATGGCGTCGTGCAGGCTCGCCGGCAGCGGGTCGTGGCCCATGGCGCGTCGTTCCGCGGAGCTCAGCGACCAGATGTCGTCCTCGGCCGCCGCGGGGAGCTGGTAGCCCTCTTCGATGCCCTTGAGGCCGGCACCGAGGAGCACGGCGTAGGCCAGGTAGGGGTTGGCGGCCGAGTCGATGCCACGGTATTCGATCCGTGCGGACTGGCCCTTGCCGGGCTTGTACAGCGGGACGCGGACCAGCGCGGAGCGGTTGTTGTGGCCCCAGCTCAGGTAGCTCGGCGCCTCTCCCCCGCCCCAGAGCCGCTTGTAGGAGTTCACGAACTGGTTGGTGACGGCTGTGAATTCGGGTGCGTGCTTGAGGATGCCGGCGATGAACTGACGCGCCGTCTCGGACAGCTGGAACTCTGCACCGGCCTCGTAGAAGGCGTTGGTGTCACCTTCGAAGAGCGAGAAGTGCGTGTGCATGCCCGAACCGGGGTGGGCCGTGAAGGGCTTGGGCATGAAGGTGGCGTAGGTGCCCTGCTGCAGCGCGACTTCCTTGATGACCGTCCGGAAGGTCATGATGTTGTCCGCGGTCTGCAGGGCGTCCGCGTAGCGCAGGTCGATCTCGTTCTGGCCCGGGCCGGCCTCGTGGTGGCTGAATTCCACCGAGATGCCCACGGATTCGAGCATGGTCACGGCGGTGCGGCGGAAGTCCTGGGCCACGCCGCCAGGAACGTGGTCAAAGTAGCCGCCCTCGTCCACGGGGACGGGCGACCCGTCCGGGCCCGGCTGCTGGGACTTGAGCAGGTAGAACTCGATCTCGGGGTGGGTGTAGCAGGTGAAGCCCATGTCCGCGGCTTTGGCCAGGGTCCGCTTGAGGACGTTGCGCGGGTCGGCTGCGGACGGTTCGCCGTCGGGCGTCAGGATGTCGCAGAACATCCGCGAGGTCGCCTCTGTCTCGCCGCGCCATGGCAGGATCTGGAACGTGGCCGGATCCGGCTGGGCCAGCATGTCGGATTCAAAGACGCGGGCCAGGCCTTCGATCGATGACCCGTCGAATCCGAGCCCTTCCTCGAACGCGCCTTCCACTTCGGCCGGGGCCAGGGCCACGGACTTGAGCGATCCCACGACGTCGGTGAACCAAAGGCGCACAAACCGCACATCGCGCTCTTCGATCGTCCGCAGGACAAACTCTTGCTGGCGGTCCATTCTGGCCTCTTTCCGGTTCTTCCATCCGCCCCAGGCCCGGCGTTTCATGGGCCCCGCGGTTGCTCACGATTCACTTTACTAATCATTGCCACCGATTGCTGAAGCCGGACCCCCGCGTAACACACCGTTAACTAACACAAAGGCGGATGTTTTCGCGGCGCGGGGCGGCGTTGGCCATCGGCGCGGGGCGCCCGAGTGACGTGATTCACTGGCCAGGGCCAGTTCCCCGGGTGGCTGCAACGCCGGGTATCGCACTACGCTCGTGGCATGGCCACAAGCAACAGCTCTGATTCCAGCACGCCCGCAGAACTTGCGGCCCCCTACGGCACCGGCCCGGCGGCCTCGGCGGCTAGAGCCGGCGGAACCGGCGGTGGCGCCGCTGGTATTGCCCCTGGTGGTGCCGGTGGTAGTGCCGCTGGCGGGACAGCCGATGCGTCCCGGAAGCCGGCGGCCAGGATCCGCACGCACCATCTTCACCAGGCCAAGGTCAACGGCGAGCGCTTCGCCATGCTGACCGCCTATGACCAGTACACCGCCGAGATTTTTGACCAGGCCGGCATCGAGGTGCTGCTGGTGGGTGATTCGGCGTCCAACAACGTCTTCGGCAACGAGACCAGCCTTCCCGTGACGGTTGACGAGCTCCTCCCGCTGTGCCGGGCCGTCGCCCGTTCCGCGCGGCGGGCCCTCGTGGTGGCGGACCTGCCCTTCGGCAGCTACGAGGTCTCCGCCCAGCAGGCGGTGGCCACCGGCGTCCGGTTCCTCAAGGAGGGCCTGGCACACGCGGTCAAGATCGAAGGCGGGAAGTTCTACGCCGAGACGGTCCGCGCCATGGTCCAGGCCGGCATTCCCGTCATGGCGCATATCGGCTTCACCCCGCAGAGCGAGCACGCCCTCGGCGGCTACCGGGTCCAGGGCCGCGGCGATGACGCCGAGCGGCTGATCGAGGACGCCGTTGCGCTGGCCGAAGCCGGCGCGTTCTGCGTGCTGATGGAAATGGTCCCGGCCACGACGGCGGCCGCAGTAGATGCCGCCGTCGCGGTCCCCACCGTCGGCATCGGCGCCGGCAACGCCACCACCGGACAGGTCCTGGTGTGGCAGGACATGGCGGGCCTGCGCGGCGGAAAGATGGCGAAATTCGTCAAGCAGTACGCTGACCTGCGGACCTCACTCAGTGACGCCGCCACGGCCTACGGCGAGGACGTCCGTTCCGGCCAGTTCCCCGGCCCGGAGCACTCCTTCTAAGCCTTCTCGGAGCCCTCTTTCCAAGCCATCCGAGTGCCCAGAAGGCATTCGCTCCTGATGTCCACAGCGTGACCTGCGGCGATACCTCATCCTTCTCGGAGGATGCGTTGCGCCGGGAGTCCGGGCACGCTGACATCAAAGGCCCGCAACAGGACCTGGGCAGTTGTTCCGCCGACCCAAATTCGTGAACGATGCGATGGGCCAGACACCGGCGGACACTTAGAGAGGAGTAGCGATGGACACGGGTAACTTCTGGAACGTCATCCTGTGGAGTTTCTGGTTCTTCATCTGGATCGCCGCGCTGATGGTGTGGTTCCGCTGCTTGATTGACATGTTCGGCGACCACACGCTTAGCGGCTGGGCCAAGGCCGGCTGGGTAATACTGCTCGTCTTCGTGCCGTGGCTCGGCGCCCTTATCTACCTGATTGCCCGGGGCCGCAGCATGACGGAACGCTCGATGAAGGCCGTTGCCGAGCAGCAGGCCGCCCAGCAGCAGTACATCCAGCAGGTCGCAGGCAAGTCGGCCAGTCCGGCCGCCCAGATCGCCGATGCCAAGGCTCTGCTCGATTCCGGAGCCATCAACCAGACCGAGTTTGATTCCCTCAAGACAAAGGCCCTAGCCTGACACAGACGCCTGACGTAAAACACCAGACGCCGACATCTGACACAGTCAACGGGCCTACGCCCCGCCCTCGCGGCCACCGGCCTGGGCGGGGCAAGGGAAGCCATGAGACTCACTTGGCTGGGTCACTCCACAGTGGTCCTGGACATCGACGGGGCACGGATCCTGACCGATCCGTTGCTTCGTCCTCATGCGGGACTGCTGCGACGCCTGGCCCCGCGGCCGGACCCGACGGCGTGGAGCCGGCCGGACGTTGTACTCCTCTCCCACTTGCACCACGACCACGCGGAGTTGCGCTCCCTGCGCATGCTGCACGGATCGACGCTGATGAGCGCTCCGGCGAACGTCGACTGGTTGGGGCGCCGGCTGCTGCTGCGCGCAGTTGCCTTGGGCGACGACTGGACTCCCGTAGACACCGGAACCCAGACCGCGGTCCAGATCCGCCAGGTGCGTGCCGAGCACCGTAGCCGCCCCATGCCACACCGCCCCAACGACGCCAACGGACAGCTGGTACGTGGCCCGTCGGGCACCGTGTGGATCGCAGGCGACACGGGACTGTATCCGGAGATGGCCTCGCTCCCCGCCATGGCGGGCGGGCCCATCGATGTGGCCCTGGTGCCCGTCTGGGGGTGGGGACCCAGGCTTTCGGCGGGACACCTGACGCCGGAGAGCGCGGCCCGGGCTGTGGCGATGAGCGGCGCCCGATTCGCCGTGCCGGTGCATTGGGGAACGCTGCACCCGCCTTTGGTCACACTCTTCGCCCGGACCTGGCTCGAACAGCCCGGGCGCCGCTTTGCCGAGGCCGTGGCGGAGGAGGCTCCGGGCTGCACCGCGGTGGTCCTCGCACCCGGCAAATCCTGGGTGCTGCCGCCCTGAGCCGACCGCCGGCAGCTACCGGAACAGCACTGGATCCACCGGAACAGGACCGGACCGCCGGCGGGGACGAACCGGCGTTCGATCATCCGCGGAACGCTGTCGCGGTGCGCTGGCCACTGGCCACGAGCATCCCCACGAGCACGCGGTGGAGCTCATCGGCACCTTCTATCCGCTCGGGCAGACCGGCCATGAGATCGGCCGGGCCAAGCAGCACGGCGCGGTCCTGCCACCCGCCCAGGCCGCCGTGGGATCCGACGAGGCCTTCGAACGCGGCGACGTCGTCGGTCACCGGGTCAACGGTGCTGTTGACGTAGAGATCCGGCGCCTCGGGGAGCATCAGCGCGCGGCGGAGCACCCGTGCCGCGTGGGTCCCGAAGGTGGCCAGCGGGTCGGTGCCCTCCACGGCACCGCTTGCGATGTTGATGCGCCCCGCACTCCCGATTGCCCACTGTTGGCCGTCTTCATCGATGCCGGCGACGAACCCTACGCCGGGATGGCCTGCCAGTCCGGGAATCAGCGCCGGCCACTCCCGTTCGAGGTCTTGGAGGGTCCAGCGCCGGTCACCGCGCACGTAGACCAGGCCCAGGTTGCCCGAGCCCAGCACCACCACCGGGTCCTCCTCGGTGCCGCCCGGCGGCGGAGTCTGCTGGCCCGGACTGGGCTGGGCCGGAGTCTGTTGGGCCGGCGTCTGCTGGGCCGGCTTGGGCTGGGCCGGCGTCTGCCGGGAAGGCGTCTGCCGGGAAGGCGTCTGCTGTGCCCTGGTCAGCACCTCGTCGGCACGGGCGGCGAGTTTCCCGGTCATCCCGCCAGCCGCGATGTCCCCGGCGAGGGAGTCCGCGCGCCCGAGCCCTTCGACGGACGCGTCCACGTTTTGAACGCGTTCGTGAATGAGTTCCTCACACAGATCGCCAAGCGACTGGCCGTATCGGTCAGCGAACGGGGTGCCCTGGGACTGGCCATGGTCCGAGAGCACCACCAGCCGATAGCGGCGGGGAGCGGCCGCGGCCAGCTGGGCCAGGGATCCCAGCGTGCGGTCAAGGCCATCGAGTGCGGCGAGCGACTCGGGCCGGAACACACCCGCGTGGTGGGCGATCTCGTCGTAGTCGACGTAGTCCACATAGATACACTTCGTGCCACGGCGCAGTTCCTCGGCCACCAGGGCTGTGTTCAAGTCCCGCAGGAGGGCGTTCGTGACCGCCCGCACGAGGGCAAAGGTCCAGTCCCGGTGCACACGCGGGTCGAGGTTGCGTTTGACTTGCCGTCGGGCCTGCCAACGCTCCTTGAGGATCTCCCCGACGGTCCGTGTGAAGCTGCGCATGAATCCGTTCGGCGAGGCGAAGAACCAGGCGAAGGCGCGGCGGGTTTGGGTGGAGCCTCGGCCGACTTCCACCCGGCTCATGGTCAGCAGCGATCGGGGCGCGTCTCCGGTAAACAGGTTCGAAATGGAAACACCGTCATCGCAGAGCAGGCCTAGGCCGGTGCTGTGCCTTTCCTCTATCACCCGGGCGTCTGCCGGACGGTTTGCCACCAGGACCCGGCCGAGCTCACGGTCGTACCACCGGAACGCAGGGATCCCATCGACGGTGCCGTGCAGAATGCCAAACTGGCTGGCCGGCGTCGTGCAGGGCAGCTGGGGCGTCCATTCGCGGATGTTGTAATCGCCCGATGTCAGCCAGCGCCGGATGTGCGGTACGGCCCCGGACTGGACCGCCCACTGCAGCACCGGGAAGGGGACGCCGTCGAGCTGGACGAACAGGACGCCGTCAACCGCCGGATCACTCACCGTTTCCGGTCGCCGCGCCCGTCCGGCCAACGAGGTAATCAGGCCGTCATCAGTGCCGGCGGTGGTGGCCCACGAAATGAGCGTGCCCACAATGGCGCTGACCCAGGTTGCCGCAATGGCGGTCCATACTGTCGACTCGATGCCGGGCACCAGGCGGATCGCGACGTACATGATCAGGGCCTGGCCGATCAGGGCGGTAAGAATGACTCCGGTCCAGCCCACCCTGGCCGAGATCTCCACCAGTGCGGGGCGCAGGACCAGCCCGGCGACTCCGGCCGCCGCTGCCACCGCGGCGTAGGCCCACCAGCTGGTTGCCGAGAACCCCGGGAGCAGCGCGCCGGTAATAATGAGGGCAACAGTAGAGGCAGCCCAGGCAACGGCCAGCCTCGCCAGGTCGGTGACTCGGACGCCGCGGGTGCGGTTAACGCTCGTCGGCATTTTCCCAGTATGGCCGGAGGTCGCCGGCCGGCACTCACCCTCACCGGGTGAGAATCACGGACCGCGAAGTAGTATCAGCGCCCGGCGGGACAAGCAGAACGGGACAAGCGGAACGGGTTAAGCGGAACGGGTTAGTCGTCCTCATCCTTGTCCCACGCCTCATTGCGCGCCTTAACCTTTTCCAGGGCGTGCTCGGCTTCTTCACGGGTCTTGTACGGTCCGATCAGCTGACTCCAGTCGGACATCGCGTCTTCCTCGATCTCGTGAGTGTTGACGTTGTACCAGTATTCGGGCATCGGTGCTCCTTCGCTGATTTCCGCTGATTCAGGCTGTTTTTGCAGCTGTTCTTACGGCTGTTTTGCTGGCCGTCTTTCCGGCTCTGTTTTCCGGCTCTGTTTTCCGGGCTGTATTTACGGGCTTCGCCCGCCTGCTTATATGATCAATCTATGCCTTCTCTAGCCTCAACTGCACCCATCGGCACGCTTGTCCCGGGCACAGTGAGCCCGCAGCTTGCTGTGCCGCCGTCCATCGCGCGACCGGAATATGTGGGCAAGCCCGGTCCGGCGAAGTTCACGGGATCAGAGGTCAAGTCGGCAGAGACCATCGAGAAGATCCGGATCGCCGCCAGGATCGCGGCCCAGGCCATCGTGGAAGTCGGCAAGCACATCGAGCCCGGTGTCACCACGGACCACCTGGACCGGGTAGGCCACGAATTCCTGCTGGACCACAACGCGTACCCGTCCACCCTGGGCTACCGGGGCTTTCCGAAGTCGCTGTGCTCCTCACTCAATGAGGTCATCTGCCACGGGATCCCGGACAGCACCGTGGTCCAGGACGGCGACATCCTCAACATCGACATCACGGCCTTCGTCGGCGGCGTGCATGGCGACACCAACTACACGTTCCTGGTCGGCAACGTCGATGAGGAATCCCGCCTCCTCGTCGAACGCACCAAGGAATCACTGAACCGCGCCATCCGGGCCGTAGCGCCGGGACGCGAGATCAACGTGATCGGCCGGGCCATCGAGTCCTACGCAAAGCGTTTCGGCTACGGCGTGGTCCGCGACTTTACCGGACACGGCGTCGGCGAGGCCTTCCACACCGGGCTGATCATCCCGCACTATGACGCCGCGCCGGCATACAACACCGTCATGGAAACCGGTATGGTGTTCACGATCGAGCCGATGCTGACCCTGGGCACCGTTGACTGGGACATGTGGGCCGATGACTGGACGGTCGTGACCCGCGACCACAAGCGCACAGCCCAGTTCGAGCACACCCTGCTCGTCACGGAGTCCGGCGCCGAGGTCCTCACGCTGCCCTGACCCCCGCAACACCCGGTATTTCACTGCATCACCCTGCTCTTCACCCGCCGGCCTTGTCCGGCTCCTACCGCCCGCCCCTGCCACGAACGGAATGACATTGGCCAAGAAGGACGAGAAGTCGAAGAAGAACGCCCATCTGATCGGCATTGACATCGGCGGCACCGGTATCAAGGGCGGAATCGTGGACCTGAAGAAGGGCAAGCTGATCGGCGACCGCGTGCGCATCCCCACGCCCCAGCCCTCCACACCCGAATCCGTGGCCGAAGTCGTGGCGCAGGTCGCTGCCGAGCTCTCCGCCCGTCCCGACGCCCCCGACGCCGACTCCCCCGTGGGCGTCACCTTCCCGGGCATCATCCAGCACGGCGTGGTCCACTCGGCCGCCAATGTGGACAAGTCGTGGCTGGAGGCCGACATCGACGGCATGCTCACGGCACGCCTCGGCCGTCCCGTGGAGGTCATCAACGACGCCGACGCCGCTGGCCTCGCCGAAGCCCGCTTCGGCGCCGGCGAAGGAGTCGATGGCACCGTCCTGGTGATCACCTTGGGCACCGGCATCGGTTCGGCCTTCATCTTCGACGGCAAGCTGGTTCCCAACGCCGAACTCGGCCACCTGGAGATCGACGGTTTCGACGCCGAGACCAAGGCCTCGGCCGTGGCCCGTGAGCGCGACGGCCTCAGCTGGGAACAGTACAGCGTGCTGCTGCAGCGCTACTTCTCCCACGTCGAATTCCTGTTCTCCCCCGAGCTCTTCATCGTGGGCGGCGGCATCTCCAAGCGTGCCGACGAGTACCTGCCGCACATGAAGCTGCGCACTCCGATCGTCCCGGCCGAACTGAAGAACGACGCGGGGATCGTGGGCGCGGCCGTCGAGATCGCGCTGAAGCACAAGCTGGCCAAGTAGCTCCATGACCGGCCCGGGCTCTGGCGTCGTTATCGTCACCGGCGCCAGCCGCGGCATCGGGGCGGCGATCGCCCTGCGTGCCGCGGCGGCCGGCTACGCCGTCGTGGTCAATTACTCCAACGACGGCGCCGGTGCCGCTGAGGTGGTACAGGCCATCACCGGGAGCGGGGGAACTGCGCAGGCAGTGCGCGCCGATGTCAGCGATCCGGCCGCGGTGTCCGGACTGTTCGACGCCGCCATGGGCCTGGGCCCGCTGGCCGCCGTCGTGAACAACGCAGGCATCACCGGGAACCTGATCGGCCCCTTGGCGGACGTGCCGGAGGACACCGTCCGCCGTGTCCTCGACGTCAACGTCGCGGGCCTGATCTTTGTCTGCCAGGAGGCGGTACGCAGGTTGGGCCGCGACTACGGCGGCAACGGCGGCTCCATCATCAACATTTCCTCCACGGCGACAAAAGCCGGTTCGCCCGGAACGTGGGCGCACTACGCGGCGTCCAAGGGCGCCGTCGACGTCCTCACCGTGGGGCTGGCGGCTGAAGTCGCGGCGCAGGGTATCCGGGTGAACGCCGTGGCGCCGGGGAGCACAAACACCGGACTGCACGCCGCCGCCGGCATGCCGGACCGGGTGGAGCGGCTCAATCCTACGATCCCGATGGGCCGTGGCGCGGAGCCCGACGAGATTGCCGCAGCAGTCCTGTGGCTTCTGTCCGGGGAGGCCTCCTACATCACCGGAGCGGTGCTCCCGGTCGCCGGCGGCCGCTAGATCCAACGACCCGCCGCGAGCCAGGTGGGGTGGAGCCGGTGGTGGCCGCGGCTTCCCCTCCGCTGCCACCACCGGAGTCTGTGGTGGTGCCCTTTGACCCAGTTAAACCTAAACAGTCCCCGGGACTTAGGACACAAATCTTACGACGGCGCCTGAAGCGGACTCTTGTCCGGGTTCTTGCCGTCCCGGCCCCTGGTCTCCGCCTCATGGCGAAGCAGGGATATCGCCGCTTCGAAGTCTTCCAGCGATTCGAAGGCCTGGTAGACGCTGGCGAAGCGCAGGTAGGCGACCTCGTCGAGGCGCTGCAGCGGCTCCAGGATCGCCAGGCCTACTTCGTGGGCTTCGATTTCGGCGGCACCGGAGCCCCGGATCGCCTCCTCGACTTCCTGAGCCAACAGGGCGAGGTCGTCCTCCGTAACAGGACGGCCCTGGCAGGCCTTGCGGACGCCGTTGATGACCTTGCTGCGGCTGAACGGCTCGCCGACGCCCGAACGCTTGATGACGGTCAGGCTGGTGGTTTCCACCGTGGTGAAGCGGCGGCCGCATTCGGGGCACTGGCGACGGCGTCGAATGGCCGAGCCGTCGTCGGCGATCCGGCTGTCCACGACGCGCGAATCAGGGTTCCGGCAGAACGGGCAATACATCTCGTTTCCTCCCCTGTCGCAATCCTCGAGCAGCCGCAATCCGTGAGAAGCGGCAATCCTTGAATGGCACCAATCCTTGAAAGGCGCAGATCCTAAAAGCGCGGATTTCGGTGCCGCCCTGTGAACCCAGTTTACGACTAGATGTAGCTGAATAACAAGCCTGTAATTACTACATGTAGTGGTTGGGGGCCGGCTACCGGGCGGCGAACCGCACCGTGACGGCCTCGCCGTGCGCGGGTAGATCCTCCGCACCGGAGAGGCTGACGATGTGGCCGCTGACCTGCTCCAGCGCGGAGCGGCTGTAGTTGATGACCTGGATGGCCCGCAGGAACGTGGTCACGTTCAGTCCGGAGGAGAAAGCGGCCGTGCCGCTGGTCGGCAGCACGTGGTTGGACCCGGCGCAGTAGTCGCCCAGGCTCACGGGGCTGTAGTCCCCCACGAAGATCGCACCGGCGCTGCGGATCCGGGCTGCCACTCCGGCGGCATCGGCGGTCATGATTTCAAGGTGTTCCGCGGCGTAGGCGTCGCAGGCGGCGATGCCCTGCTCCAGGTCCTCGACCAGCACCACGCCGGACTGTGGGCCGGACAGGGCCTCCCGGACGCGGCTGGAGTGCTTCGTGGCGGCGGCCTGCCGCTCCAGCTCTACCCGGACCTCGGCGGCCAGGGCCTCGGAGTCGGTGAACAGAACCGAAGCCGCCTTGGGGTCGTGCTCGGCCTGGCTGATGAGGTCCGCTGCCACGAGGGCGGGGCTGGCGGTGGAGTCGGCGAGGATGGCGATCTCGGTGGTGCCGGCCTCGGAGTCGATCCCGACGACGCCCTTGACCAGCCGCTTGGCGGTGGCCACGAAGATGTTGCCCGGACCCGTGACGACATCCACGGGGTCGATCCCGGGGAGGTTGCCGGAGGCATCGGCCGGGATGCCGTATGCGAAGGCGGCGATGGCCTGCGCCCCGCCGATCGCGTAGACCTCCTCGATGCCCAGGAGGCAGGCCGCCGCCAGGATGGTGGGGTGTGGGAGGCCGCCGAAGTTCTTCTGCGGCGGTGATGCCAGTGCAATCGATTCGACGCCGGCGGCCAGGGCGGGGACCACGTTCATGATGACCGAGGACGGGTAGACGGCCAGGCCGCCGGGGACGTAGAGTCCGACGCGCGCCACCGGCACCCAGTTCTGGCTGACGACGGCGCCCTCGCCGAGTTCGACGTCGATGTTCGCCGGGCGCTGCGCGTCCGCGAAGCTGCGGGCCCGGCGGATGGATTCCTCGAGGGCGGCGCGCACGGCGGGATCCAGGCCCTCAAGGGCCGCCCGCAGCGCCTCGGCCGGGACGCGGGGGTGCGTCTGTTCGACGCCGTCGAAGGCCAGTGCCAGCTCCCGGAGGGCGCCGATGCCCCGCGCGCGGACGGCGGAGATGATGTCCAGGACCTTGCCCTCGGCGTCGGCCATGGTGCCCGACTGTGCCCGGGGCACGGCAGCGCGGAGTCCGGCGAGGGACAGGTGCGCACCGCGCACGTCCACCGTGCGGAAGTTGAGGGCGGCGGTCATCTGGGCGGGGCTGTCAGGAGTTAGGCTCACCCGATCATTTTACGTGCCCCGCCGCTCCGGCCCGAAGCTGTGACGCGGCCCGAGGCTGTCCCGCGGCCCCGCCGCGGGAAGCCGACGCTGTGCCGGGGGGAGCGGCGGGTCAGCGGCGGGTCAGCGGCGGGGTTTGCCGCCGGAGCCCGGGAAGAGGCTGTTCAGGAAAATGGCCAGCGCGATCGCCGCCGGCCAGATGGCGAGGACGGCATAGGAGCGCAGGGAGAAGGCAACGCTTGCGCTGGCCGAGGTGTCCGCCGGCGCTCCCCACAAGTGGGCGCTGAGCACACCGGTTCCCCAGGCGATGAGCGCGCCGGCAACGCCGGCGAGGACCACCAGGATGACGGTGCCGGGGCCGGGCTGATAGTGCTTGGAACCGGCGACGAATGAGCCGGCGACGCATCCGGCGAGCAGGCACAGGCCCGCCAGCACCAGGTCCCTGGGCAGCCAGGTTGCGGTGTTGGTGCCGGCGGCGAGGTCCGGGTTTCCGGTCAGGAGGTTCAACCCCGACGGCGCCAAGAGCCACCAGAGCAGGCCCACGGTCACGCCGGCGGCCGCGATGATCGCGGCCTTCCGCAAGGGCCGCCCGCCGGGTCCGGGCTGCTGCCCCGAATACGCGGGCAGCACCGGCTGCGCGGGCTCCCCGTCGTGGTGGACGGGGCCGTCTACTGCGGGCTGTGTCATGCAACAAACGGTAACAAGAAATTCCGCCGGCGCATGACGCCTCCCGGCAGCACATGACGGCAGAAGTAAAGAAAATGCCCTACTGGATCACCGGCGCAATACGCTGGAAGAGTAGGAACCATGACACGCACGTGCAGCAGGGAGTTGGATCGCAGTGGCCACAGATGAAGGAATTTTCGAAGGAACGTTCAAGGAAATGTTCCGCCGGCACGCGGCGGGCGTGGCCATCATCACCGCCAACTTCAACGACGTCCCGTTCGGATTCACGGCAACCTCTGTCGCCTCGCTGTCCGCCAAGCCGCCGCGCTTCACGTTCAACATGGCCAGGACCTCCAGCTCCTGGCCGGCCGTGGCGAACACCACCTACATTGGCGTCCACATGCTCGGGCTGGACAACCAGGAACTCGCCGACCGCTTCGCCCGGGCCGGCAACCGGTTCGACGGCGACCACTGGGAACACGGACCCCACGACGTGCCTGTGCTCAAGGGAGTTGCCGGCTGGCTGATCGGCAAAGTCCAGATGCGGCTCTCGTTCGAGAACAACGCCGTCGTGGTGGTTGAGGTAGTGGAGGGCCAGGTGGGCGAGGACGGCGCTCCCCTGCTCTACCACTCCGGGGCGTACGGCCAGCCCGTTCCGCTCGACTACGAAATCTGAGCGCCGGGCTCCAGGGGCCGCCGCCGCGCTGGTTCCCCGCCCGGACTAATTGTCCAGGCAGGTCGGGCCGAGCAGCACCTTCAGGTCGCCGAACAGTGACGGGCTCGGGTTGACCCGCAGATGCACCGGCAGCCCCATCACCTCTACCCGGGTGTCGCCCTGCAGGTGCAACCTGACCTCGGAATTGCCGCGGTGGGTGCGCAACACGTCGCCGAGCTCGGTCACGACGGCCTCGGTGGCCTTGTGCGTGGCCATGGTGATGACCACGGGCCCGTTCTGGCTGTCACTGAGGTCCGGTACGGACAGTTCCATGCAGTTCAAGGTGACGGCTCCGTCGTCGCGCCGTTGCAGGCGGCCCTTGACCACCACGATCAGGTCCTCCGCCAGCACCGAGGCGATGGGGCCGTAGACCTGGCCAAAGAACATGACCTCCATGGAACCGGCGAGGTCCTCGATTTCGGCGCGGGCGTATGCGTTGCCGCTGGCTTTGGCGATCCTTCGGCTGAGCGAGGTGATCATGCCCGCGATGGTCACGATCGAGCCATCCGGCGGGCCGTCTTCGGCGATGATGGAGGTGATCGACCGGTCGGCGTGCTGGCTCAGGAGCCCTTCCAGCCCTTGCAGCGGGTGGTCGGAGACGTACAGGCCGAGCATGTCGCGCTCGAACGCCAGCTTGTCCTTCTTCTCCCATTCCGGCAGGTCCGGGATTTCCGTGCTGAGCGACGCCTCGGGCTCCTGGTCCTCGAAGCCGGCGAAGAGGTCGAACTGGCCGATCGCCTCATTGCGCTTGAGGGTGATGACGGAGTCGATCGCTTCTTCATGGATCATGGCCAGGGCACGGCGGGGATGGCCGAGCGAGTCGAAGGCGCCGGCCTTGATCAGGGATTCGATGGTGCGCTTGTTGCAGACCACCGCGGGGACCTTCATGAGGTAGTCCTTGAAGGACGTGTAGGCGCCTTCCTTTTCGCGCGCCGCCACCATGGCTTCGACGGCGTTCACGCCGACGTTGCGGATGGCGCCCATGCCGAAGCGGATGTCGGTGCCAACCGGGGTGAAGTTCAGAGCTGACTCATTGACGTCCGGCGGCAGCACCGTGATGCCCATGCGCCGGCATTCGTTGAGGTAGATCGCGGACTTGTCCTTGTCGTCGCCGACGCTGGTCAGCAGGGCCGCCATGTACTCCGGGGCGTAGTGCGCCTTCAGGTAGGCGGTCCAGTAGGAGATCACGCCGTACGCGGCCGAGTGCGCCTTGTTGAAGGCGTAGTCGGAGAACGGCAGCAGGATGTCCCAGAGGGTCTTGACCGCGGCCATGGAGTAGCCGTTGTCCTGCATGCCCTGGGAGAAGCCGGCGAACTGCTTGTCCAGCTCGGACTTCTTCTTCTTGCCCATGGCGCGGCGCAGGATGTCGGCCTGGCCCAGGGTATAGCCGGCGAGCTTCTGCGCCACGGCCATGACCTGCTCCTGGTACACGATCAGCCCGTACGTGCCGCCGAGGATTTCGGAGAGCGGTTCCTCGAGCTCCGGGTGGATCGGAATGACTTCTTGGATCTTGTTCTTGCGCAGCGCGTAGTCGGTGTGGGCGTTGGCGCCCATGGGTCCGGGCCGGTAGAGGGCCAGCACGGCGGAGATGTCTTCGAAGTTGTCAGGCTTCATCAGCTTGAGCAGGGAGCGCATGGGCCCGCCGTCGAGCTGGAAAACGCCCAGCGTGTCTCCGCGGGCCAGCAGCTCGTAGGACGCCGTGTCGTCCAGCTCGAGGGTTTCGAGGTCCAGGTCGACGCCGCGGTTCATTTTGATGTTTTCCAGGGCATCTGAAATGATCGTCAGGTTTCGCAGCCCGAGGAAGTCCATCTTGATCAGGCCGAGGCCTTCGGACGTCGGATAGTCGAACTGGGTGATGACCTGGCCGTCCTGGAAGCGGCGCATGATCGGAATCACGTCGATGATGGGGTCCGAGGACATGATGACGCCGGCGGCGTGCACGCCCCATTGCCGCTTCAGGCCTTCGATGCCCAGTGCCGTTTCGAAGACCTTGGCAGCCTCCGGGTCCGTGCTGATCAGCTGGCGGAAGTCACCGGCCTCGCCGTAGCGCTTGGACTGGGGGTTCTGGATGTCCGCGAGCGGAATGTCCTTGGCCATCACGGCCGGCGGCAGTGCCTTGGTCAGCGTCTCGCCCATGCTGAACGGGTAGCCCAGCACGCGTGAGGAGTCCTTGAGGGCCTGCTTGGTTTTGATGGTGCCGTAGGTGACGATCATGGCCACGCGCTCGTCGCCGTATTTACGCGTGACGTAGTCGATCACTTCGGAGCGGCGCCGGTCATCGAAGTCGACGTCGAAGTCAGGCATGGAGACGCGGTCCGGGTTGAGGAAGCGCTCGAAGATCAGGCCGTGGTGCAGCGGGTCGAGGTCGGTGATGCGCATGGCGTACGCCACCATGGAGCCTGCACCGGAGCCACGTCCGGGACCGACCCGGATGCCGTTGTTCTTGGCCCAGTTGATGAAGTCGGCCACCACCAGGAAGTAGCCCGGGAAGCCCATGGAGGTGATGACTTCCAGCTCATAGTCGGCCTGCTTGCGGACCTTGTCCGGGATGCCCTGGGGATAGCGGTAGCGCAGGCCCTTGTCGACCTCCTTGACCAGCCAGGACGTTTCGTCCTCGCCCTCCGGGCAGGGGAACCGGGGCATGTAGTTGGCGCCGGTGTTGAACGAGACTTCGCAGCGCTCGGCGATCAGCAGCGTGTTGTCGCAGGCCTCCGGGTGGTCGCGGAAGAGCTCGCGCATTTCCTGCGGTGACTTCAGGTAGTAGCCGCTGCCTGAGAAGGCGAAGCGCGAGCCGCCGTTGTCGTAGGTCGGCTCCAGGAGGGTGGAACCGGACTGGATGGCCAGCAGGGCCTCGTGCGCCTTCGCGTCGTGCTCGTGCGTGTAGTGCAGGTCGTTGGTGGCCACGAGGGGCAGGTTCAGGTCCTTGGCCAGGCGCAGGAGGTCGCCGGTGACGCGCCGCTCGATGTCCAGGCCGTGGTCCATGAGTTCGCAGAAGTAGTTCTCCGCGCCGAAGATGTCGCGGAACTCGGCCGCGGCCTCGACCGCTTCGCGGTACTGGCCGAGCCGCAGCCGGGTCTGGACCTCACCGGAGGGGCAGCCGGTGGTGGCGATGAGCCCTTCCGAGTAGGTGTTCAGCAGCTCCCGGTCCAGCCGGGGCCATTTGCCGAAGACCGAGTCCAGCGAGGCAATCGAGGAGGCCCGGAACAGGTTCCGCATGCCCACGTTGTTGTAGCTGAGCAGCGTCATGTGTGTGTAGGAGCCGCCGCCGGAGATGTCATCCTTGCGCTGGTGCTCCTCGCCCCACCGCACGCGGGTCTTGTCCGTGCGGGCGGTCCCGGGAGTCACATAGGCTTCGACGCCGATGATGGGCCTGATGCCCTGGTCGGTGGCCCGCTTCCAAAAGTCGAAGGCGCCGAACAGGTAACCGTGGTCCGTGGTGGCGAGGGCCGGCATGCCGAGCCGCTGGGTCTCGTCGAACAGCTCACCGAGCCGGGCGGCACCGTCCAGCATCGAGTACTCGGTGTGGTTGTGGAGATGGACAAACGAGTCGTTGCTGGAAGTCACCGCACCATTCTAGTGCCGAGCCGCGACGGCGGCGTGCAACGGCTCAGGCGTTCCCTGACTCCAGGACCTCGAGCGCATACTTCAGGTCCTGCGGGTACTCGCTCGTGACGGTCACCCGCTCCCCCGTCCGCGGGTGGTCGAAGGACAGTTCCCGGGCGTGCAGCCACTGCCGGGTCAGTCCCAGGGTGGCGGCCAGCCGCGGGTCCGCGCCGTAGGTCAGGTCACCGGCGCAGGGGTGCCGGAGGGCGGAAAAGTGCACGCGGATCTGGTGGGTGCGGCCGGTTTCGAGGTGCACCTCGACCAGGGAGGCCTTCCCGAAGGCTTCCAGGACCTCGTAGTGCGTCACCGAATCCCGGCCGTCCTCGATCACGGCGAACCGCCAGTCGTGGCCCGGGTGGCGGCCGATGGGCGCGTCGATGGTGCCCGCCAGCGGATCGGGAAGGCCCTGGACGACGGCGTGGTAGACCTTGTCCACGGTGCGTTCCTTGAAGGCCCGCTTCAGCACGGTGTAGGCGTTTTCGGTCTTGGCGACCACCATGACGCCGGAGGTTCCGACGTCGAGCCGGTGGACGATGCCGGCGCGCTCGGGGGCGCCCGAGGTCGAGATCCGGTAACCGAGACCGGCGAGGCCGCCGACCACGGTGGGGCCCACCCAGCCGGGTGAGGGATGGGCTGCCACGCCGACCGGTTTGTCGATGACGACAAATTCGTCATCGTCCAGCAGGATCAACAGGTCGTCCACTACTTCCTCCACGATTTCCAGGGGGTCCCTGCGGTCCGGCACAACGACGTCGAGCACGGTGCCGGGGGCGAGCTTGAGCGATTTGCCCACCGGCTTGGCATTGCTGGTGACGTTGCCCTCGGCGATCAGGGTGGCTGCCTGGGAGCGGGAGATGTCCATCAGCCTGGCCAGGCCCGCGTCCACGCGGGCGCCCGCCAGGTCTTCCGGGACGGTGAAGCGCCGGGGTCCGGCAGGTGCGGCGCCGGGCTCCCCGGCGAGATCTGCAGGTTCAGACATCTTTGGCCACCGTATCCTTCGTGTGGCGCGAGCCGTCCAGGGAGATTCCGCGGAGCGTGAGCAGGCAGATGATCACGACGGCGGAGACCACCGCCGAGTCGGCGATGTTGAAGATCGCGAAGTTCGGAAACTGGATGAAGTCCACCACGTGGCCCATCGCGAAGGCCGGCTCGCGGAAGAGACGGTCCGTCAGGTTGCCGAGTGCGCCGCCGAGCAGCAGCCCGAGCGCCAGCGCCCACCAGAGCGAGCCAAGCTTGCGCAGCTGCAGCAGGATCGCGACGGACACGGCCGCCATGATGATTGTGAACACCCACGTGACGTTCTCGCCGATCGAGAACGCGGCGCCGGAGTTGCGGATGTAGAACCAGTGCAGCAGCGGCGGAAAGACGGGAATCCGTTCACCCTCGGTCATGGTGCTTGTGACCCAGAGCTTGGTCAGCTGGTCGAACACGTAGGCGAACACGGCGAAGCCGGCGAACAGGACAAACAGCTTTGCCCGGCGCGGCCGGGTGTGCACAGGCTGTGCCGCCTCGACGGGCAGCATGGGCTCTGGTGATGGTGCGTCAGTCATAGGGCTTTCGTTCGGGAGCCAGTGCTGAGACTGGGGTGGGGTGCCCGGCTGGTGCCGGCCGGCGGACCCGGTGGCGGCGCAGTGGGGGAACAACAAGATGCGGGAAAATGAAAAGCCGGCGGCAGAGGAGTCCCCAGCCACCGGCTTTCAGAATACTTGGTTTTTGCCCTAGCTGGCTTCGCCAACCTCGGGGGCCGCGACGGAGCCGCGGGCATCCAGGTCACGGAGCTGGCCTTCGATGTAAGCCTTCAGGCGCGAGCGGTAGTCACGTTCGAAGCCGCGCAGCTGCTCGACCTTGCGTTCCAGGACGGAGCGCTGCTGCTCGAGGGCACCGAGGATCTTGCGGGACTTCTCCTGCGCATCGTTGACCAGGCTGCTGGCCTCGATCTGGGCTTCGGCGATGATCTTGTCGCGCTGCTGCTCGCCGTCGGCGACGTGCTTGTCGTGCATCTGCTGCGCCATGGCGAGCAGGCCTGCGGCGGACTCGGAGGCCGGGGTGGCAGCGTTGCGTGCCGGTTCGACTGCCTGGGCAGCCTGGGCAGCCTTGGCGGCCTGCTCGGCTTCCTTCTTCTTGGCGGCTTCTGCCGCCGCCTTTGCCTTGGCCTCGGCTTCTGCCTTGGCGGTGTCTTCCTTCTCGGCCTTGACGGGCGCCGGGACCTTTTCCACCACGGGTGCGGCGGCTGCGGAACTGGCAGGCGTGCCGGCGCCGGATTCGGCGAGCTTCTTGCGCAGCTCGTCGTTCTCCTGGTTCAGGCGCCGAAGTTCGACGACGATCTCGTCCAGGAAGTCGTCAACCTCGTCCTGGTCGTAGCCTTCGCGGAACTTGGTCGGCTGAAAGCGCTTGTTGACAACGTCTTCTGGCGTCAAAGCCATCTGGTCACCTCGTTGGTCTAGTTAGTCAGTAGGCCTTCCGGCCGTCAAAACTACGGTACCTAAATATGGTCTGGTTCCTCTAATTCAACACCGCAGTGTCAAACCGGAGTTTTCTAGCAGTTTGGGCGTCGGCCCAGGTCGACTGCTGTGCGGCGGCGGCTTATGCTGCGATCGGCTGGGCGTACACCAGGCCCTTGACGATCCACATCGCCACGCTGACGGCCACGAACAGCAGCAGGAAGCCGATGTCCAATGAGATTCCGCCGAGACGCAGCGGCGGGATGAGCCGGCGGAGCAGCTTGAGGGGCTTGTCCGTGACCGAATACACAGCATGGGCGGCCACGAGTGCCATCCCGCGCGGCCGCCAGCTTCGGGCAAACATCTGCACCCAGTCGAAGACCAGGCGGATGATCAATGCCACGAAAAAAAGCAACAGAGCGATATAGACGAGCCCGAAAACAATTCCCATGAGCTAACTCATATCTCCATGTTCATTCCGGATACCGAAGTGTCCTAAGGAAAGTGTCACTTCTATTTCAACACGGATAATTCCGCACTGATGCCAGGCAGGTCTCCCTGCCTGGCATCCGTACCGAATATTCGGGCCTAGCTTTGGTTGAAGAAACTTGCCTGTGTCTCGCTGGCCTTCTTGTCATCGCCAATGACCTCGATGTACGACGGCGAGAGCAGGAACACCTTGTTCGTCACCCGTTCGATGCTGCCGCGGAGCCCGAAAACAAGTCCGGCGGAGAAGTCCACGAGGCGCTTGGCGTCAGCCTCGCCCATGTCGGTGACGTTCATAATGACGGGGATGCCGTCGCGGAAGCTTTCGCCGATGAGTTTGGCGTCGTTGTAGGACCGCGGGTGGATGGTGGTGATCTGCCGCAGTCCGGTGGTCTCTTCGCGGCTCGATGCCGCACGCTTGATGGGTGTCACAGGTGCGCGATATTCCTCTTCAGCGGCTTGAGGCTCTTCCCGGGGGACCTCGCGGACGGGCGCCGGCGCACGTCGTTCCTCGCGGTCGTGCTCCATGGATTCGTCCTCATCCTTGTGCGGTGTGGGGTGCTCAGACTCGTAATGTTCGTCGCCGTCGGCGAGCCCAAGATAGATCATTGTCTTGCGCAGAGCGCCAGCCATGGTCGACTCCTAATCTTGTCCGTAAGCGGGCCGCTTAATGACTAGACAGCCTTGGAATCCCCGCCATTACCTTCCAATACTTTGAACTTACCGCAGCGCCGGACGCGGACCGAGAATATCGGAGCCAATGCGCAGGTGTGTCGCCCCGAACCGGACGGCCTCTTCGAGGTCCTGGCTCATACCGGCGGATATCCCCGTGGCGTGCGGAAACTGTTCTGTAAGCCGCCCGGAAATGGCGGCCAGCTTCTCGAAGGCGGCCGCCGGATCCGCGCCGAGGGGGGCAACGGCCATGACGCCCGCGAGCCGCAAGCCGGGGGCCGCTGCCAGCTCTTCGGCCAGCGCGGGAACCTCGCCGGGAGCCGCGCCTCCGCGGTGCGCCCCGGCGTCCTCGTCCAGGCTGACCTGGATGAAGCAATCCAGGGGCGGGCGCCCGGTGCGTTCCGTTTCGGCCTCCATCGCCTTGGCGAGTGCGACAGCCAGTGCAGCGCGGTCCACCGAATGCACGGACTGCGCGTACTTCACCACGGACTTGGCCTTCTTGCTTTGGAGCTGGCCGATGAAGTGCCAGCTCAGGCCGAGGTCCTCGAGCTGGGCTGCTTTCTCCGCCGCCTCCTGGTCCCGGTTTTCCCCGACGTCGGCGACGCCCAGCGACGCCAGCCGCCGGATGTCCTTCGCAGGGTGAAATTTGGTGACGACAATCAGGCGTGGCGGTGGCCCCTGCCGGCCGGCGGCGGCCACCGCGGCGTCGATCCTGCGCCGGACGGCCGCGAGGTTCGCCTCCAGCTGGGTCAGCCGGGGGCCTTCCAGTGCATCCTGCCGGTGGCCTGGTCCCGTTACCGGCTCAGTCATCGCCATGCGCCAGATCCGCGTGCGTCGGGTCCGTCCACGCCAACCCGGCGAAGCGGCCGGTGTGGCTGTTGCGGCGGTAGGAGAACAGGGTCTCGTCCTCGAGGGTGCAGCCCCCGGAGTATTCGACTTCGACGCCCGCTGCTTCCAACTGGCTCCGGACCCCTGCCGGCAGGTCCAGCCCGGGGGTGCCGGTGGAGGTCGTGCACCACGCTGCGGGCACGGCCGCGGCGACGTCGGCGCGCAGCCCTTCGGGGACCTCGTAGCATCGGCCGCAGACTGAGGGCCCCACCCAGGCGCTGATGCGGTCCGCGCCAAGCTCCCGCAGGCGGGCGACCGCGGCCGGCACCACTGCGTTGGCCACACCGGGCCGTCCGGCGTGCACGACGCCGAGGACAGGGTCCCCGGCAAGGTCCTCACCGACCAGCACCACCGGCACACAGTCCGCCACCAGGACGGCCAGCGGCTCGGTCCGGGTGACCATGGCATCGGCCGTGGGGGCAGCCGGAGCCGCACCCGCCGTGTCCAGGGCCGTCAAGTCCAGAGGCGCCGAGTCCAGAGGCACCGTTTCCAAGGTTGCAGGGTCCAACGTCGCCGTCGAGCTGCCGACGGTGGCGACATCGTTGCCGTGGACCTGGTTCATGTAGCGGAACCTCCGTCCGCCAAGACCGGCGGCCGCTTCGAGTTCCGCACGGCGTTGGTGGACAGCCGCGGGGTCGTCGCCAACATGCAGTGCAAGGTTCCCGGCTCGGGTGTCGGTGAAAGCCACCCACACGCCCGGCCGGACTTCAGCCCGCCAGCAAAACAATCACAACACCGCCATCAACATGTCCGGGAATTCTTTCGTTCATACAATCCACCGTAACCCGCCGCAAAGCAGCATGGCACCGCCGGACGGCGGTGCCATGCTGAAGCGGAACGGTTTACTTGAGGAAGTCCGGGACATCCAGGTCATCGGAGTGCCGGCCGGAGAGGTCCGGCTCCACGACGGCAGGCAGGTCGACGTCGAAGCCAGAGTCGGCCGGTACTGCGGACGGGCGCTGCTGGCCCCAGCCGCCGTAGCCGGCGGCACCGACCGTGGCGTGCAGCGGCTGGACGGGGGCGGAGGCGGGAGCCTGCGCCGGAGCGGGAGCTGCAGTCGCAGGGCGCTGCGGCRCGGCCGGCAGGGACTGGTCCATGGACGGCGAGGTGGCCTTGACGTCGTCGAAGCCGGCGGCGATAACGGTGACGCGGGCCTCGTCACCAAGGGCGTCATCGATCACGGCGCCGAAGATGATGTTCGCCTCCGGGTGGGCGACTTCCTGGACAAGGCGGGCTGCCTCGTTGATTTCGAACAGGCCCAGGTCCGAGCCGCCCTGGATGGACAGCAGGACGCCGTGGGCGCCGTCGATCGATGCTTCCAGCAGCGGGGAGGCAATGGCCAGCTCCGCAGCCTTGACGGCACGGTCCTCGCCGCGGGCAGAACCGATGCCCATCAGCGCGGAACCAGCACCCTGCATGACGGACTTGACGTCGGCGAAGTCCAGGTTGATCAGGCCGGGGGTCGTGATGAGGTCCGTGATGCCCTGGACGCCGGAGAGCAGGACCTGGTCGGCGGAGCGGAACGCGTCCAGGACCGAGACGTTGCGGTCGCTGATGGAGAGCAGGCGGTCGTTCGGGATCACGATCAGGGTGTCGACTTCGTCGCGCAGGGCGTCGATGCCTGCCTCGGCGGAGCCGGCCCGGCGGCGGCCTTCGAAGGTGAACGGACGCGTTACGACGCCGATGGTCAGGGCGCCAAGGGAACGGGCAATGCGGGCCACGACGGGGGCGCCGCCGGTACCGGTTCCGCCACCTTCACCGGCGGTGACGAAGACCATGTCTGCGCCCCGGATAACCTCTTCGATTTCATCGGCGTGGTCTTCCGCAGCCTGCCTGCCGACCTCGGGGTTCGCGCCAGCACCGAGACCACGGGTCAGCTCACGCCCGACGTCGAGTTTGACGTCGGCATCGCTCATCAGCAACGCCTGGGCGTCGGTGTTGATGGCGATGAATTCGACGCCGCGAAGACCGACCTCGATCATGCGRTTGACTGCGTTCACGCCACCGCCGCCGATGCCGACGACCTTGATGACGGCCAAGTAATTCTGCGGAGCTGCCACGTTACGTGTCCCTTGTTCGTGTACTAATGCGAAAACATATCGAGTCCTGCTTGAAGCTGGAAACCTTAACCTTCGACTTGAAGGTTATAGTTATGTCAAGTAACTCATGTCTGTGACGGTATTTCCTATGCCGGGGACATTCAATAACCGGCGGGGCGTGTCGCGCGAATACCGGCAAATAGCCCCTGTAAGTAGCGCCTTGGGCCGCTGAAGGCCGGCTAACGCGTGACAGGGTGCCGGGGCACGCTGACATCGTAGACCTTCACGGGGTTCTTGGGGTCGGCCGGGACCTTCAGGAGGGCCGAAAGGACGCGCGCCTTGAGCTCCTTCTCCCCCGCGTTGCCCCAGACGATCGTCTGCCCGTCGACGAGTTTGAGCTCGACGGCGTCGGCGGAGGCGGCGGAGGCATTGGAGAGCCGCGCCAGCACATCCGCAGGCAGCGCTCCCAGCACCGCGGTGATGGCCTGGAACAAGTCCTTCGGAAGCGTCCCGCTGCCGCCGTCGATGACCGGAAGCGCGACCGCGGCGGCATCCGTGGTGGTGCTGAGCTGGACGCCGTCGACGTCCACGAGCTGGAACGTTTGGCCCTGCTTGACCAGCGCCACCGGAATACGCTCGGTGACGCGCACCTGCAGGGTGGAGGGCGGCAGCGCCGTCACGGTGACGTCCTTGACCTGGACCAGCGGCTTCAGCAGGGCCGTGACCTCCTCCTCGCTGACCTGCGGGAGGGGTTTTCCCTGAAGGGGCGCGAGGGCGGCCTGCACCTGATCCGGGTTGAGCAGCTTGGTGCCGGCCACGGAGACGGTTCGCAGGGCCAGCACGGGCGAGTAGACGGCAGCCGCGACGATCCCCGCCATCAGCACGGCCACAATGCCTATGGTGCTGAGCACGATGCGTCTGCGGCGCTTGCCCTTGGGCTCGGGGAAGGTCAGCACCTTGCCGGCGACGTTCTCCAGAGGGCTCGGCGTGCTGTGTGGGTGCTGCGGATGCTGCGCGGTGCCGCCCGCCGGGTCTGCGGCGTTCTTGGACGCCGAAATGACGTCCGTGCCTGTTCCGCCGGACGGCGGCCGGGAACCTCCCCCAGAGGCGTTGGAACCAGGGGCGTTGGAGCCGGAGGCGTTGGCGCCGCCCCGGTAAGTGGGGCGCCGGGTGCTAGGCACCGGCGGCCTCGACCGTCAGGGCGTCGACGATCAGCGGCCCGTAGGCGGTGACGTCGCCGGCGCCGGCGGTGAGCACGATGTCCCCCGGTCCGGCGGCCGCCAGCAGCGCCTGTACGGCTTCCCCGCCGGGTCCGACGAGGCTGCCGCCGGAGCCCAGGTGTTCGGCGATCAGCCCGCTGGTGACGCCGGGGATGGGATCTTCCCGGGCAGGGTAGATATCCAGGACCAGTGCCGTGTCCGCCGTGTTGAGGGCCTCGGCGAACTCGCGGGCGAATTCGCGGGTCCGGGAGAACAGGTGGGGCTGGAAGAGTACGTGCACCTTGTGCTGCCCGGCGACCGCCCGGGCCGCGGACAAGGCAGCGCGGACTTCCGTGGGGTGGTGCGCATAGTCGTCATAGACGCGGACGCCGCGCCCCTCCCCCTTGAACTCGAATCGGCGCGAGGCGCCGGAGAAGTGGGCCAGTGCCCCCGCAGCGGTGTCCGGCGCGACGCCGAGTTCGAGCGCCACCGCGAAGGCCGCGGCGGCATTGAGCGCGTTGTGCCGGCCGGGAACCTGGAGTTCGACGCCGAACGTGCCCGCCGCCGTCGAGATCCCCAGCTGGCCGGGTCCGGCGTCGTGCAGCCGGATGTCGGCGTCGGCCGCCGTCCCGTAGAGGACCACGCGGGTGTTGCCGCGGGCGCGTGTGCGTTCGGCGAGGGCCCTCGCTCCGGGGTCGTCTGCGCAGGCCACCAGGACACCGTCCGCCGGGAGCAGTGCCGTGAAGCTGTCGAAGGAGGCGTAGACGGCGTCGGCGGTGCCGTAGAAGTCCAGGTGGTCCGGCTCGACGTTGGTCACGACGGCGATCGAGGGGCGGTAGTTCAGGAAGGAGCCGTCGGACTCGTCAGCCTCCGCGATGAAGATCCCGGACGCGCCGTGCGCCGCGTTGACGCCCAGGGCCGGGACGTTCGCTCCGATGGCGAAGGACGGGTCCAGTCCGGCGCCCTGGAGTAACACGGTGATCATCGACGTCGTGGTGGACTTGCCGTGGGTTCCGGCGACTGCCACCACCGTGTCCTCCGCCATCGTGGCGGCCAGCGCCTCGGAGCGGTGCAGCACCGGGAGCCCAGCGGCGCGTGCTGCTGCGAGCTCGGGGTTGTCGGGCCGGATGGCGGAGCCGGCGACCACGGTCTGGGCGTCGCCCAGGTTGTCCGGTCCATAGCCCACGGCGATCCGGGCGCCGGCGGCTGCGAGGTCCGCCATGACGGGCAGGTCCTTGGCGTCGGAGCCGCTGACCGGGATGCCGCGGGCCACCATGATGCGGGCGACGGCGGACATGCCGACGCCGCCGATGCCGATGAAGTGAATGCGGCCCAGGGACTCCAGGGATCGCGTGCCGTGTTGGGGCTGGGTCATGGCTCTACTGCTTCCTGCCGTCCTGGGTGGGGCGCTGCTGTGTCGGTGTTGCTTCGGGGCCGCGACTTCGAGGATGAGATCGGCCATGCGCCGGTCCGCGTTGCGGATGCCGAGCTGTTCGGAGCTGGCCGCCATCCGGGCCAGCCTGTCCGTGTCCAGCAGGAGCGGAATGATGTTCCCGCGGATCCAGTCGGCGGAGAAGGCCTTGTCGTCGATGATCAGGGCCCCGCCTGCGTCGACAAGTCCGGCGGCGTTCAGCGCCTGCTCGCCGTTGCCGATGGGGAGGGGGACAAAGACGGCGGGCACGCCGACGGCGGCCACCTCGCAGACGGTGGCGGCACCGGCCCGGGCCAGCAGCAGGTCCGCTGCGGCGTAGACGGTCTCCATGCCGTCCACGTACTCCACCTGCCGGTAGCCTGGCGCGGCGAGGGGCTTGCCGGCGGCGTCGTGCACGGACTTGCCGCGGCCGGTGATGTGCAGCGTCTGCACGCCCGCCTCGGCGAGGGCTCCTACGGCCGCGGCGAGGGACCGGTTGATGCTCTGGGCGCCAGAGGATCCGCCGGTGACAATCAGCGTTGGCTTGTCCGGGTCCAGTCCGAGCGCCTGCCGTGCGCCGGCGCGGGCGGCCGCGCGGTCAAGGCCGGAAATCTCGGGGCGCATCGGCATGCCCACGTGCCGGGCGCGTCCAAGTTTGGTCGCGGCGAAGGCGACGGCCACGTGCGCGCCGAGCCGGGCGCCTACGCGGTTGGCCAGGCCGGGGCGGGTGTTGGCCTCGTGGACCACGATCGGGATTTTCCGGCGCCGGGCCGCGAGGTACATCGGCGTGCATACGTAGCCGCCCACTCCGACAAGGACGTCGGCTCCTGCCGCATCCAGGATGGACCCTGCCTGCTTCACCGCACCGACCATCCGGCCGGGAAGCCGGAGCAGGTCCGTGGAGGGCTTGCGCGGGAGCGGCACCCGGCTGATGGTGGCCAGCTCCAGGCCGGCCGCCGGAACCAGGCGCGCTTCCATCCCCCCGGGGGTCCCGACAGCCAGGAGCTGCACTGCGGGGAGGGACTGGCGAAGGGCGCCGGCAATGGCCAGCAGCGGGCTGATATGACCGGCGGTTCCGCCACCGGCAAGGACCACGGACAAAGGCGATTCGGTGTTCATGAAGGGCTGTTTACGCTTTCGTACGGCTCTTGGCGGGGTTTTTTTGTGCGGGGTTTTTGCTTGGTGTGCTTTTGGCTGGTGCGTTTTTGGACGGATTGCCGGCGGGGTTCCGGGCCGGGTTCGGGGCAGCGCCCTTGCCGGTTGCCTTTGGGGCGGCACCCTTCGAAGCTGATCCCTTCGGTGCGGCGCGGTCGGCGGACTGGCTGGATGCCTTGGCGGCCGCCCGGGCAGCGCGGGTCCTCCGCACGGAATTCGYGAACGCGGCGGGCCCGAACCGGAACATCTTCTTCGGCTGCATCGCCGGGTCCATCTGGGCCCGGGCCAGGGACAAGACCACGCCGATCGCGCACAGCGACATCAGCAGGGCCGAGCCGCCGTAGGAGATGAAGGGCAACGGGACGCCGATCACCGGTGCCAGCCCGGTCACCACGGCCATGTTGACGCTTGCCTGGCCCAGGAGCCAGACCATGATGGCGCCGGCCAGGACGCGGTGGAAGACATCGTGCTGCGCCACGACAACGCGGTAGATGGCGGTGCCGAGGATAGCGAAGAGGATCAGGACGACCAGCGTCCCGACCAGTCCGAGTTCTTCACCGATGATCGCGAAGATGAAGTCGTTGTGGGCTTCGGGGATCCAGCTGTACTTTTGCCGGCTCTGGCCCAGTCCCACGCCAAACCAGCCGCCGGACGCCAGGCCATAAAGGCCGTTGGTGGACTGGTAGTTCAGGTCGGAGCCATCGGCACAGGTCTGGCCGGTCCAGGACAGGATGCGGCACATCCGGTTCGGGCTCGTGACGGCGAGGACGGTCGCGCCAATGGCCAGTATCGCCCCGGATATGCCGAAGAAGGAGAGCCGGACGCCGGCGAAGAACAGTCCGGCGGCCACGATGATCATCACAATCATGGCCGTGCCGAGGTCGTTTCCGGCGAGGATGAGGCCCAGGACGGCGGCGGCTCCAGGGAACACGACCGGAATCAGCGCGTGGCGCCACTCCTGGAGTAGCTTCGCCTTGCGGTCCAGCACCGTGGCCATCCACAGTGCGAGGGCAAGTTTGGCGGCCTCGGAGGGCTGGAAGGTGAAGGGGCCGACGTCGATCCAGTTCTGGTTGCCCAGGGCGCTGCGCCCGACAAGGAGGACCAGGCCCAGCAGCGCAACGGCCAGGAAAATGATGGGCCAGGCGAAGCGCCTGAGCCAGACGACGTTGACGCGGGAGAGGACAAACATGGCGAAGACGCCGAGCGCGGCAAAGCCACCCTGTTTGAGGGCCGCGGAGTAGGGCGACTCCCCCGCGGCGATGGCTTCCACGCTGGAGGCGGAGAGGACCATCATGATGCCGATCGCCGTCAGGGCCAGGGTGGAGCCAAGGATCAGGTAGTACGTGGATCCGTTGCGGGACTTGCCGGTGCCTTCCAGCGCGGACCAGAATCCCCGCATCCAGGCACGCACCCGTGCCGCGGGCGTCACAGTGGGCCGGCGCGCCGACGGCGGTGTTCTGCCCCCGGCGGACTTGGCGCCGGCGGCACCGCCACTGGTGGCCCCGCCTCCGGCGCGGACCGCCGTCGTACGTGTGGGCGTGCTGACCATTGTTACTCCTCGCTGGTCTGAGCCTGCCCTTCCACGAGCTCGCGGACAGCTTCGATGAAGGCGTCGCCACGGTGAGCATAGGAAGAGAACTGATCCATGGAAGCAGCCGCCGGAGCCAGCAGCACAGTGTCCCCGGAGGCGGCCACCTGCGCCGCCGAGGCAACGGCCTGGGCCATCACAGTCTCGCCGAAAATTGGCGAGGGGCCTGCGGCGGCTTTGGCCGTTCCGGCAGTCTGCACGTCTTCAGTCTCGCCCTTGGCCGCCCCGATCACGGGGACATCCGGCGCGTGTCGCTTCAGCGCGGCCTGCAGGTCACTGGAGTCCGTGCCGATCAGCACCACGGCCTTGAGCCGGCTGCCCTGTTCCCGGATCAGGGAGTCGTAATTCACACCCTTGGACAGGCCGCCGGCGATCCACACCACGTTCTGGAACGCCGACAGAGAGGCGGCGGCGGCATGCGGGTTGGTCGCCTTGGAATCGTTGACCCAGAGGACACCCTCGTGCCGGGCCACGGGCTGGATCCGATGGTCTCCCGGGAGGTAGTTCAGCAGGCCCTGGCGGACTGCCGACGCCTCCAGGCCGTAGGCCCGGACCAGGGCGGCCGCAGCCAGCGCGTTCGCCACCATGTGGCGCGGAGCCGCCGACCCAAGGTCGGCAATCGAGGCGAGTTCGGCCGCGCTGTTCTTGCGTTCGGCGATGAACGCGCGGTCCACGAGCAGTCCTTCCACGACGCCGAGCATGCTGATGGCCGGCGTCAGCGTGGTGAAGCCCACGGCCCGGCAGCCTTCCACGACGTCCGCGTCCTCGACCATGCGTTCGGTCTCGATCTGCTCCGCGTTATAGATGCAGGCCTTCTGCGTGTTCGCGTAGACCTTGGCCTTGTCGGCCAGGTAGGAGGCGTAGGAACCATGCCAGTCCACGTGGTCCTCAGCGACGTTCAGGCACACGCTGGCCACCGGTGAGACCGTGTGGCTCCAGTGCAGCTGGAAACTCGAGAGTTCCACCGCGAAGGCGTCGTACTCCACGGGGTCGCGGAGGGCGTCCAGGATCGGGGTCCCGACGTTGCCGACCGCGATGGCTTTGAGCCCGGCGGCCTGCAGCATGGATTCGGTCAGGCCCACCGTGGTGGTCTTGCCGTTGGTGCCGGTAATGGTCAGCCAGTCGGCGGTCTTGCGGCCCTTGCGTTCGCGCACCCGCCAGGCGAGCTCGACGTCGCCCCACACAGGAATGTGGGCCCGCGCGGCTGCGGCGAGCAAGGCCTGGTCCGGCCGCCAGCCGGGGGACGTTACCACCAGGTCTGGCTTGTGGCCGTCGACCTTCGGAACGGACTCCACTGCTTCTTCGCCCAGCAGGACGTCCGCCGCGCCGACGATCCGGAGCGTGTCCGCCTGGGCGAGTGCCTTGGCGCTGGTGGCGGCGTCAACCACCACCACGCGGGCACCGAGTTCAATGAGGGTGTCGGCGGCGGCGAAGCCAGAGACGCCGATGCCGGTGACCACGACGCGCAGGCCGGACCAGTCGGAGTCCCATGTGGTGAGGTCCTGCAGCCGGGGCGAGGTGGAGAGCGGGGAGGGGATAGGTCCGGTCACAGGAGCACCACCCATTCGGCGTAGAAGACGCCCAGGCCGGCGGCGACGAACAATCCGCACAGGATCCAGAACCGGACCACCACCGTGACTTCGGCCCAGCCCTTGAGTTCGAAGTGGTGCTGCAGCGGTGCCATCTTGAAGAACCGCTTGCCCTTGGTGAGTTTGAAGTAGCCCACCTGGATGATGACGGAAAGCGTGATGAGCACGAAGAGGCCGCCGATGAAGGCCAGCAGCAGTTCGGTGCGGGACAGGATGGCGAAGGCGGCGACGGCGCCGCCGATGGCCAGCGATCCCGTGTCGCCCATGAAGATCTTCGCGGGCGAGGTATTCCACCACAGGAACCCGACCATCGCCGCGCTCAGGATGGCTGCCAGCAGGGCCAGGTCCAGGGGGTCGCGGACCGAGTAGCAGCCGCTGCCGGCCTGCCGCGGGGACCCGCAGGCCTGGTTGCTCTGCCAGATGCCCATGAGCGTGTAGGCCCCGAAGACCATGACGGAGGCGCCGGCCGCGAGGCCGTCGAGGCCGTCAGTGAGGTTCACGCCGTTGGTCGCGGCCGTGACGATCAGGTTGGACCACAGCACGAACAGGATCGCGCCGAGCACGGTTCCGGCGAAGGCCAGGTTGAGCCACGGGATATCGCGCACCAGCGAGATCTGGGTGGACGCGGGCGTCAGGCCGGCGGCGTTGGGGAAGTTGAGCGCCAGCACGGCGAAAATGATGCCGACGGCGCCCTGGAGAACCAGTTTTGCCTTGGCATCCAGGCCCAGGCTGCGCTGCTTGGAGATCTTGATGAAGTCGTCCAGGAATCCCACCAGCCCCATACCCACCATGAGGAACAGCAGGAGGAGTCCGGAGGCGCTCGGTCCCGGGGAATGCGGATTCATCATCCACATAATCAGGTGCGTGAGCCCGTAGCTGACAAGGACCGCCAGGACCACCACGGTGCCGCCCATGGTGGGCGTGCCGCGCTTGGTGTGGTGCGAGGTGGGTCCGTCATCGCGGATGAATTGTCCGTAGCCCTTGCGGACCAGGAACCGGATGAAAAGTGGCGTGCCCACGAACGCGAGGAACAGGGCCATTCCAGCGCCCATCAGTAGTGCAATCACAGCTGTGCACTCCCTTCGGTGGCTGTTGCGGCAATTCCCTCAGCAGGTCGCTCGGGAGAGTCTTGGGGGGCTTGTGGGGGTAATGCTATCCGATCCCCCAGATGGCGCAGCCCGATGCCGTTCGATGACTTGAACAGGACCAGGTCGCCGGGCTGGAGCTCGGCCTGGAGCAGCTCGAAGGCCTCGTCCGCGGTCTCGGCGAAAACACATTCGTCGCCCCAGGAGCCCTCATTGACGGCGGAGACATACAGGGACCGGGCTTCCCGGCCCACCACCACGAGGCGGGAGATGTTGAGCCGGACCACCTGGGTACCGACGGCCATGTGCTCACGGATCGAATCCGGACCAAGCTCCAGCATGGCGCCCAGGACGGCCCAGGTCCGGCGGCCGCGGCCCAGCTCGGCCAGCGTCCGCAGTGCGGCCCGCATGGATTCCGGGTTGGCATTGTAGGCATCGTTGATGACCGTCACGCCGTCGGGACGCTCCGTGCGCTCCATCCGCCAGCGGCTGGCGGCGGTCTGCGCGCTGAGCGAGGCCGCGATCTGCGCGCCGGGGATGCCGGCAGCATGTGCCGCCGCCGCCGCCGCGAGGAGGTTGGCGATGTGATGGGCGCCGATCAGCTTGGCGGCGACGTGATGCTGTGTTGTCCCCCGGGTGGCGGTCCCGTGAACGGTCTCGCCGCCGGGCAGGTGAAGCTCAAATTCAGGGTGGCCCTCGGCGTTCAGGTCCACGTCAACGGCGCGGACCAGGTCGGTCCGGGCGTTGCTGTCCTGGCCGTTGACGGCCGGGCGGGAGGTGTAGCCGAGCACGCGGGCGCCGGTCCTGGTGGCCATCGCGGCGACGCGGGCGTCGTCCAGGTTGAGCACGGCGGTGCCGGAGGCCGGGAGGGCCTCCACAAGTTCGCCCTTGGCGACGGCGATGTTCTCGACGCCGCCGAATTCTCCGGCATGGGCGGTGCCGACGCCGAGGACGACGCCGATCTCCGGCTTCACCATGTCCGCAAGGTACCGGATGTGGCCAATGCCCGTGGCGCCCATCTCGATGACGAGGTAGCGGGTGTCGAAGTCGGCTTTGAAGACGGTGAGCGGGACGCCGATCTCCCCGTTGTAGGACCCCTGGGGCGCTACCGTGGAGCCTTCGGTGTCGGCGGCAGCGAAGATGCCGGCCAGAAGGTCCTTCGTGGTGGTCTTGCCGGCGGAGCCGGTAATGCCGATCACCGTGAACGCGGCGCCGGCAGCCTCGCGGTGTGCCCGGATCCGGCGGACGGCTTCGGCGGCCAGCGCGCCCATGGCGAGGACAGCGTCCTCAACGACGACGGCGGGGTAGTTCGTTCCGGCGGCGTCGGCCACCTCGCGCTCCACGAGTGCCAGGACGGCTCCCCGGTCAAAGGCGGCGCCCACGAAGTCGTGGCCGTCGGCGTTCTCCCCCGGTTTGGCCACATAGAGGGAACCCGCCGTGGCCTCGCGGGAGTCGGTCACCACGGAGGCGGGCGTAATTCCCGGTTCCGCGGCAAGCCGGCCGTTGGTTATGTCGGCGATTTCCGCCGCTGTAAGTGCAATCATCTCGGTTTAGGACTCTATCCGGTGGTCTTCGAGAACGGTGAATCCCCGTGCTGTCAAGGCGTTCCGGAGTTCCACCCGGTCATCCAGTGCCAGGTTGACTCCCTTGACCTCCTGCCACACCTCGTGGCCCCGCCCGGCCACCAGGATGGTGTCCGCTGCTCCGGCGAGCTCAACGGCCTTCAGGATGGCGGCGTCGCGCGGGAAAACCTCCAGGACCGTGCAGTCCAGGCCTTCCTCGTCCCTGGCCGCCAGGGCCCCGGCAAGGACGTCGGCGCGGATGGCTGCCGCGTCCTCGTCGTGGGGGTCGTCGTCGCTGATGATCACGGTGTCCGCGAGCCGGGCGGCGATGGCCCCCATAGCGGGGCGCTTGCCCTGGTCACGCTGCCCGGTGGCGCCGAAAACGACGATCACCTTGGACCCGGGTTCCGGTGACCGGACAGCCTCGAGGGCGCGTTCCAGGGCGTCGGGGTTGTGCGCGAAGTCCACCACGGCCGCCGGGGCCGTGGAAACCAGCTGCATGCGGCCGGGCACGGCGACGGTGAAGGGGTCTGCGGCGTCGAGGGCGGCCTGCACGGCGGCAGGCTCATGGCCTCCGGCAAGCACCATCACCGTGGCCAGCGCGGCGTTGGCCACATTGAAGCTTCCCGGCAGGCCGGTGTGGACGCGCAGCTCGGCGCCGTCGCGGTGCCGGAGCACGAAGTCCGAGCCGAGTCCCCGCGGGGTTGTTGTGGCCACGATCCAGTCGGCGGCCTGACCGGCGTCTCCGGTCCCGGTGCCGGGCTGCCCGGCCGTGGCGAGCGTTGTGACCGGGATTTCGGCGGCGGCCGCGAGCTTCCGGCCCCAGGCATCATCGACGGTCACCACGGCGGCACGGGCGCGTTCGGGCGTGAACAGCCGGGCCTTGGTCTGGAAGTATTCCTCCATGGTCCCGTGCAGGTCCAGGTGGTCCTGGGTGAGGTTCGTGAACCCGGCGACGTCGAACACCACGGCGTCCACGCGGTGGAAGGACACGGCGTGGGAGGAGACCTCCATGGAGGCGGCATCGAGCCCGCGTTCGCGCATGAGCGCGAGCAGGGCGTGCACGTCGGTGGATTCCGGGGTGGTCAGCAGGCTCGGGATCGGCTCGGCGCCAGCAAGGATCTCGATGGTCCCGATCAGCCCGGTCCGTTTGCCGAGCGCCTGCAGAAGGGCGTTGATGAAGTAGGTGGTGGTGGTCTTGCCGTTGGTGCCTGTGACCCCGAAGAGCGCGGGCGCCCCGGCGCCGTCGGGCCGGCTCTGGTAGATCAGTGCGGAGAGCCGGCCGACGACGCTGCGCGGCTCCTCGGCCAACAGGACGGGGACGGGGATGTCATTGGCCAAGGCCAGCAGGCGCGCCCCGGCGTCGTCTGTCAGGACGGCTACGGCGCCCGCATCGATGGCCTGGGAGGCAAAGTCGGCACCGTGCCTGGTGGCGCCGGGCAGGGCCACGTAAAGGTCTCCCGGGCGGACTGAGCGCGAGTTCAGGGAGATCCCGGTGACCGTGACAGTGCTGGATGCCCCGGGAACGGCGACGCCGATTGCCTCGCCGATGGCGGCCAGCGGCACCGCGGCAACCGCAGTGGGCCGGAAGCCCGGCGTGGAATCGTGGCCGGACGGCACGGAAGCATCGGGGTCGGTGAGCTCTGACAAGTGGATCTCCGTTGTGGTGCTAGTGGATCGGGCCCATGCAATGGGGGCACGTACGAAGGCGTGCTCGGGTGCAAAGGCACTTGGGGTGGCGCCGGCTGGTGACTGCCGGGCGCCGGATGGATCAGGCGCTATTTCGCGTACTGCGGCAACCGGGCGGGTTCGCCGGTGGAGGGCTGGACGTTGAAAGTGCGCAGCGTCTGGCTCATCACCGAACGGAACACCGGTCCGTTGGTGATTCCGTAGATGCTTCCCTTGGGCCGTTGCAGGACCACCTCAACAATAAACCGCGGATCGTCCATGGGCGCCATTCCGATGATCGAAGCGGTGTAGCCGCAAAATCCGGATTTGCCGTCATCGCATGGGGACTCGGACGTGCCTGTCTTGGCGCCTACCCTGTATCCGTCGATCGCCGCTTCCTTGATCTCGCCCTCGGTGACGGCGCTCTCGAGGATGTCGCGGACCTGCTTGGCGGTCTCCTTGGAAACGACCTGCTGCGGGTCCTTGGCCGGGACTTTCTCCTCGGTTCCGTCCGGGCTGATGTAGCTGTCGATCAGCCGCGGCTGGAGCATCACGCCGTCGTTGGCGATGCTCTGGTAGGCGCGGACGGTCTGGAGGGTGGACTGGGCGACGCCCTGGCCGAAGAGGACGGTGTATTGCTGGCGGCCGTCCCATTGGTCGGCGGGGGTCAGGATGCCCTTGGATTCGGCCGGGAGTCCGATGTCGGGGGCCTCGCCGATGCCGAATTTCCGCAGCCAGTTGTAGCGCTGGTCCTTGCTCAGGCGTTGCCCCACCATGACCGTGCCGGTATTCATGGAGTAGCCGACGATTCCGGCCAGTGTCCGTTGCTCGGTGCCGTGCTCGAACGCGTCGCTGAAGGTCTGCCCGTCCACGGTGTATGTCGGTGGAATGGTGAAGGTATCCAGCGGGCTGGACTTGCCCTCCTGGATCGCGGCAGCGGCGGTGATCATTTTCTCCACGGACCCTGGCTCGTAGGAGGCGGTAACGGCCCGGACTCCGCGGTCCTCGGCGGGAACCTTGCCGGGATCATTGGGATCCGGGGCGTCGGTGTCCGCCATCGCGATGATGTTGCCGGTCTTGACGTCAGAGACGACGATCACGCCCCATTCGGCGCCGAGCTTGTCCTTCTGGCTTTGGATGGCCTGCTGGGAAAAATATTGCAGGTCCGAGTTCAGCGTGAGCTTGATGTCCTTGCCGTTGATCGCCGGCGTCAGCTCGTCCACGCCGACCGGGATCCGCAGCCCGTCCGCGCCGATCTCGAACACGCGCTTGCCCGGCGTTCCCTTGAGGATCTCGTCCTGGGTCTGCTCGAGCCCCGCCTGCCCGGTAGTGCCGTCCTTGAGGAACCCGACAATTCCGCCGGCCACCGACCCGTTGGGGTAGACGCGCTTGCTGGTGCCTTCGGTGACAATGCCCGGAATCTGCAGCTTGGAGACGCGGTCCTCGACGTCGGGCTTCAGGTCCTTGGCCACGATGTAGTACCGCTGGGTTCCGGTCAGGGCCTGGCGCAGGGCGTCGCGGTCCATGCCGAGCACGCCGGCCAGTTCGGAGATGCCCTGGTCCCGGGTGACCTTGACGAGCTCTTCCTTGCCGTCGATGGTTTCGAGCCGGCGGAAGGTGTCCGTCTTGGTGTTCACGGTCTGGTCCACCACCACGTTGTAGCGGATGACGCTGCTGGCCAGGACCGTGCCGGACGAATCGAGGATGCTGCCGCGCTCGGCGGGCAGCACTATGGGCGTGAGCCGGTTGTTGAGCGCGGCTTCCGCCATGCCCCCAACGTCCAGCCCCTGGACCATGAACAGCTTGCCGCCGACCACCAGCAGGAGGGTCAACATGATGCCGAGTCCCCAGCGGAGCCGCCGGGTGGCGCTTGGGGCTTTCGCCTTGCTTGCCTTGCCGGAGTTCTTCGCCACGGTGAGTCCTTGCTGCTTGCCTTGCTGGTGGTCAGTGAACGTTACTGCCCGGGGGTCTTCTGCGCTGGGGCCGGAACCGATCCGCCGTGGAGCTCCACCGCAGGGGTCTTGGGGGCCGCCGCGGCCGGCGCGGGTGCGGGCTTTGCGGCCGCAGGCGCGGTGTCCGTTTCTGCCGGTTTGCGCTGGGCGAGCGGTTCATTTTCCGTGGCCGGCGGGACGACGTTGAGCGCCCCGGCGAGGGCCGGCGCGGCGATAACGGCACCGGGCGCGTCGCCCTTGACCGCCGGCTTGGCCTTTCCGGTGACGCTGAGGGTCGAAAGGTCGATCTGGCCCTTGGCGAGGGAAGCCACCATGCCTAACTCCGTGGCCCTGGCCGCGAGGTTCTGCGGGGCGTCGAAATTTTGGACCTGCTGGGTGAGGTCCTGGTTCTGCTTGGTCAGGGTGGTCTGTTCACTGCGGAGCTGGACCAGCTGGTACTGGGCGGAGGAAACGGAGATGTTCAGGACCAGGACAGCCATGAGGGCAATGGCCAGGAGGCCGAAGCAGAGGACCACGAACGGTGCGCGGCGCTTGCGGGGCACCGAGCGGACCACGGACAGCGGAGTGCGTGCCTTCCGGGTCTGCTCAATTCCCGGGCGGCCGCCTGGCAGGGCACGGGCAGTGGCGCCCTGGGCAACGGGGTAGCTGTTGACGGCTGCGGTGCTCATGCTGCTCTCCTGGCTTTGATGCGTTCGACGGCGCGCAGCCGGGCGGAAGCTGCGCGGGGGTTTTCGGCGATTTCAGCGGCGGTGGGTACCTCGGTGCCCTTCGTCAGGGTTTTGAGTTCGGCTTTGTGCTCTTCGAGCTCGACCGGGAAGCCGAGCGGGGCCGAGGACTTCGATCCGGCCTGGAAGAAGCCCTTGACGATCTTGTCTTCCAGGGAGTGGTAGGACATGACCACCACGCGGCCGCCGAGGGCGATGGCCTCGATGGCTGCCGGGATGGCCCGCTCCAGGACGTCCAGTTCCTCGTTGACCTCAATCCGGAGGGCCTGGAAGGTGCGCTTGGCGGGGTGGCCGCCGGATTTGGCGGCGCCGGCGGGTACCACGGAGCGGATCTGTTCGACGAGCTCGCCGGTGGTCGTGAAGGGCTTTTCGGCACGCGCTGCCACGATCCTGTTCGCGATGCGCCCGGCGAATTTCTCTTCGCCCCATTTCCGGATAATCCGGACGAGTTCTTCTTCGCTGTAGTTATTGACGACGTCGGCGGCCGTCTGGCCGCGGCTGGTGTCCATCCGCATGTCCAGTGGTGCGTCGAAGGAGTACGCGAAGCCGCGTTCCCGTTCGTCCAACTGGAGGGAGGAAACGCCGAGGTCCATGAGCACGCCGTGGACTTCGGTGAAGCCCAGGTCCGCGAGCACGTCCGGGATTTCGTCGTAGACGGCGTGAACGAGGTCGGTCCGGTTGGCGAAGGGAGCCAGTCGCGCCCCCGCCAGAGCCAGGGCTTCCTCGTCGCGGTCGATGCCGATGAGGTGAAGGTCGGGAAAGCGCTGGAGGAGGGCCTCGGAGTGGCCGCCCATGCCAAGGGTCGCGTCGATCACCACGGGGGTTTCGCCGCGGCTCCGGGCTGCCTCGAATCCAGGGGCCAACAAATTGATGCACCGGTCCTTGAGGACCGGTACATGGCGTTCGGACGTAGGCTTCGCCTGGTCGGGATCCGTCATGCCTTCGTCCTTTCGTTGACCGTGTTCATTGCGCTTTGCTGGTTCCGCGTTGCTGGTTGTGGCTCTTAAGCAACGTTCCTTGGTCCAGATCCCCATCCGCGCCTATCCTGCGCCGGCCTGACTCCGGGGAAGTGAGCCAGGACAGCAACCGGATGGGCGGCTGGAGATCTCGATCAAGGAACGTTGTGTGCTGGTGGTTCAGTGGGGGTTCAGAGAATCCCCGGGATGGCGTCGTCGGTTTCCGAGAAGGCGGTTTCCTTTTCGGCCAGGTACTCACTCCAAGCCTGGGCGTCCCAGATCTCCGCGCGGGATCCTGCGCCAATGACGGCGAGTTCCCGGCCAAGACCTGCATATTCCCGGAGCGCCGGCGGAATCGTCACGCGCCCCTGCTTGTCAGGTACCTCGTCAGAGGCCCCAGAGAGGAAAACACGGATGTAGTCACGTGCTTGCTTGGAGGAAATTGGAGCCTCCCGCATCTGCTCGTGAACCCGGCCGAATTCCGCCTCACTGAAGACATAGATGCAACGTTCCTGGCCCCTTGTGAGAACCAGCCCGCTGGCAAGTTCCTCGCGGAACTTTGCGGGGAGGATAATTCGACCTTTTTCGTCCAGACGTGGCGAATGTGTGCCGAGAAACACGGCCCACCGCCTGTCTGTTCTAGTTAGCCCAACGTCCCCTGTGTTGCCACTACCCTCTTACGCCCTCCACATTACTCCACATCGCTCCACAGTCAACGACACGCCCGGGAAGTTTAGACAAATCTGCGGATGTTTATCCCCTTTCTTCCCTGCATTTGCAGGCAAACGGGATTGGTGGGGGAAAGTGGAGCGATTTTGCCTGCTTGCCTCGGCCGCCGTCGCCGATCGACGCCGCGGGGCCGGCGCCGGCGTGATGGAATTTGGCGGCGTGTCCCGTTTTGTGCTGTTTGGTGGTCCCGACCATCCGGAAAATGCCGCCTTAAATGGCGAAAGACCCGCCGAAGCGGGTCTTTCGCCGTCCCCCGGCGAACCGGTGGCGGGAAGTGGAGGGCCTACGGGGCCGTGACGGAGCGGTTCAGGATTCGCCCCCGTGCCGCTCGTCCCAGCGCTGCTCCAGGTTGCTCATGAACGAGCTCCGGGGTTTGCCCTGCTTGCGGCCGCCAGCTGCCCTGGCCTTGCCGACGGCGGAACTGCGCATTGTAGCGAAATAGACACCAGCGCCCATCACCACAAAGCCGAGGACTCCAACGAAGATGTTTTGCATCGAAACCCCGATTAACAACAACAGCACGCCCGCAAGTGTCGCGAGCACACCGATGACGAGGTGGCGGGTGGACCAAGATCGCCCTGGGACCGATCCCATCGAGTTTGCAAACTTCGGGTCGTCCTCATGCAGCTGCTTCTCTAGTTGCTCCAGCAACTTCTGTTCGTGCTCCGAGAGCGGCATCACGACCTCCTCATATCCGCCAACGTCCGGGCGTGACGTGGCCATTGCCCTAATCCCCTAACGCCCGGGCTTCCGAAGTGGTTCCCATTCACCGCCGTTGGTGAAAGGGGCAATTCAAAAGTTCCGTGCCGGTCCTCAGCTGGCTGGGCCGTCCGCACGACCCAGCTGTCCTAAACCTAGGTATTAATAAGGATAGATTGTCGCGGCCTGTTCTGAAAGACAGTCTTAAGGCCCTGTCGCGTGCGCGGATGACCGCGGCGTGACGGACGCACCAAATCCTTATCCGGGCTCGTCCGTGGGCGACCCCGGATCCAGGAGCCGGGCCGGGAGAACCGACTTATTGCCGAATTTCCGGGTGACCGCGTCGAGGGCCTGTTCGGCGGCGCGCCAGTTGTCGTCGCGGCGGTCCAGACTGAGCTGAAGAGGGGCGTCGGCAGCCTCTTCGAGCTGTTCGGCCCGGATGCCCACGAGCCGGACCGTCATGGGCCGGTCGCCCACCGATTCCAGGAGCTGGACGGCCACCGCGTAGAGGAGCTGGGCGCTGTCGATCGGTGTGCTCACGGTGCGGCTGCGGGTGATGGTGGAAAAATCGGCGTAGCGCAGCTTGAGCGCCACGGTGCGGGCATGCAGGCCGGCGCTGCGGAGGCGTTCCGCCGTCCGGTGTGAAAGGCGAAGCAGTTCACGGTGCAGCAGGGTGTCATCCGCGGTGTCAGTGGCGAATGTCTCCTCGGCTCCAATGCTCTTTTCCAGCCGGGCCGGCGTCACCGGGCGCGGATCGATGCCCCACGAGAGCCGGTATACGTGCTCTCCCGAGGCACCCAGCAGTTTCCGCAGCGAGGGCAGCGGCGAGGCGGCGACGTCCGCCACCGTCCGGATGCCCCGCCGGGCGAGCACTTCCACGGTCTTGCCGCCCACTCCCCACAGCGCACTGACGGGGAGGCTGTGCAGGTACGGAACAGTTTCCTCTGGCGTGATCAGCAGCAGCCCGTCCGGCTTGCACCGGGTGGAGGCGATCTTGGCCACAAACTTGCTGGCGGCAATGCCCACCGACGCCGTGATTCCCAATTCCCGGACGACGCGGGCCCGGATGAGTTCGCCGATCTCACGGGGCGGACCGAGCCGGCGGATGGCTCCCCCGACGTCCAGGAACGCCTCGTCCACGCTGAGCGGCTCGACGAGATCGGTGATGGAACCAAAGATTTCCATGATCTGGCCGGACACTTCGTAGTAGAGCTTGTGCCGGGGCTCGATGATGACCGCCTGTGGGCACATGCGTGCCGCAACCACCATGGGCATGGCCGATCTGACGCCAAAGGCCCGGGCCTCGTAGGAGGCGGAGAGCACTACAGAGCGGTCCGCGGGATAGCCCACAATCACCGGCCTGCCCTTCAGCTCGGGACGGCTGCGCAACTCCACCGAGACAAAGAAGGCGTCCATGTCAACGTGCATGATGCTGCTGCGCCGGAGTTCGAGCAGGGATTCCCCGCTGAGGCGCGCAGCCGGCTGGACAGCTTGCTGATCTTTGAGCTGGATCCGTGGCTTCGAATTCGACGCTGCCGACACTGGCTTCGACACCGGATTCGACTGCGGATTCGGCACCGGATTCGACGACGGATAGTGGCGCACATTCCCCTGCGCTCCCTGCTGATTGTCTGCGTCCGGCCCCACGTCTTCAATCCTATGCCCGGGGACTGACTAAACTGGAGGCTGATTCCGCGTCAACACCGTGTCAACACCAGGAGGAAAATCCCTGTGAAGGTATTTGGACAGCGCAAACGTGCCGCAGCGGCCCTCGCGGCGGCGGGCACGTTATTGGCCTTGGCGGCATGCACGCCAGCCGGCAGCGGGAGCCCGGCGACGTCGGCGTCGGGCTCCTCCGCATCTCCGCAGTCCTCCACCACGGCTCCTCCCAGCCCCTCCGCGGAGCCCGGCACCTCGGCCACGGTCGGCGCCCTGGTTCCCGGCTTCCCGCAGGCGCTCCTGCCGCTCATGCCCGGAGCCAAGGTGGTGTCCAGCAGCTTTGACAAGACCACTGTGCCGGCAACCGTGGCACTGGTCGGCAGCATCACGGCCCCTGCCGCCGACGTCCTGGCCTTCTATACCAAGGGGCTGGAGGCACAGGGATTCAAGGCGGTGCCCGGTGAATCCGTAGGCGCGGTGCCCTCCAAGGACTTCCTTCGCGGGGACAACGAGACCGTGAACATCTCCGTCATGGAGAAATCGGGTGTGTCCACCTTCACCATTGGCGCGAACGTGGCTGCCGAGTCCGTCAAGTGAGTCTCGCTGAACAGCTGCGGCTCGAGCAGGCGGAGTTCGTGGCCGCCGTCGCCGGCAAGCTCACGGATTTCCTGACCAGCCGCCAGGCCGTCATGTCCTCGATCTCCCAGGACATTGATCCGCTCATGGGCTCGATCTCAAACCTGGTCACGGGCGGAAAGCGCCTGCGGGCACTCATGTGCTATTGGGGCTGGCGTGGCGCCGGCGGCGAGGCCGGCGCGGCTGAGGTGGTCACGGCAGGCTCGGCCCTGGAGCTGTTCCAGGCCGCGGCCCTGATCCACGATGACATCATTGACCGCTCGGATACCCGGCGGGGCGGCCCCAGCGTCCACCGCCGGTTCATCGAACTGCACGAGGCCCAGGGCTGGGCGCTGGACAGCGAGCGGTTCGGGCATGCGGCGGCTATCCTGACCGGCGATCTGTGCCTGTCCTTCAGCGAGGAATCCTTCACCGAGATCGGACACCGCGCCGCCTCCGGCAGCCCGGCCCGGCTCATCTTCAACCTCATGCGCGCCGAAGTGATGGCCGGGCAGTACCTGGACATCCTGGAAGAGGTCGCCGGGCCCAGGCGGGACCGTGCGGGTGCGGTCAGCCGGGCCCAGTCCATCATCCGGTTCAAGTCGGCCAAGTACTCCACCGAGCATCCACTCGCACTGGGCGGCGCCCTGGCCGGCGCCGGCGACGAACTGCTGCGCGGCTATTCCGCCTTTGCGCTGCCGCTCGGCGAGGCGTTCCAGCTGCGGGACGATGTCCTTGGCGTGTTCGGCGATCCTGTCACTACCGGCAAGCCTGCCGGTGACGATCTCCGTGAGGGCAAGCGCACCGTCCTGGTGGCCTTCGCCCTGGACCAGGCCTCGGCGGACGAATCGGAATTCATCGACGCCAAGCTGGGCAGCCCCGATCTCAGCGATGCGGACATCGAGGAGATCCGGCGGATCATCGTGGACTGCGGCGCGCTCAACGCCACGGAAGTACTGATCGAGGAGTTCGGCAAGGCGGCCTTCGCCGCCCTGGACCTCCTGCCACTGGAGGAGCTGCCCAAGACCGCGCTCCGCAGGCTGGCCGAGGCAACGGTGAGCCGCGCCGCCTAGCCCAGGGCAAAAAACCAGGACAAAAAACCAGGGACGAAACCGGCCAAACACCAGCTTAAAACGCAGCGGGCCGTGCACAGCGATATGAGCTGTACACGGCCCGCAATGGCACCCTGCAGGGATGCTGCCGGTTTATTGAAGGCGCCGGCCTGCCCCTACCAGGCCAGTGACTGCGCCCTGCGGCGGATTTCGGTCTTGCGCCCTTCCCGGAGGGCGTCAATCGGCCGGCCGCGGAGGGACTCGTCCGGGGTAAAGAGCCAACTGATCAGTTCTTCGTCCGAGTATCCGGCGTCCGAGAGGACAACGATGGTGCCCTTCAGGCTTTCCACTGCGTGCCCGTCCTGGATGAAAGCCGCAGGCACGGACCGGATGCGCCGGTCGCCGATTCTCACAGCCGCCAGCGCACGCTCGTCCAGAAGTGCATGGACTTTGGTAATAGATACATTCATAAGCTGTGCGACATCGGGCAGGGGCAGCCATTCGCCCACGAGGCTTTCTACATTACTCACGGATAAAGATTGCCACGGCCGGTGCCCCGCCGCCTAGTCGGCAGCCGCGGTAATGATGGCCGCGGCCGTGCTTCACCCCGCCTGCTGGAATGCCGCCCGGGTCCAAACGGGACTCCGCGGGCCGTCTTTTTGCCGACACTCCGCCGGAGGCTGGTTTACGGAATGTCAAAGGGTTCTTGTGCTAATTGCCAATTCATGAGAGATTCACATAGATCACATTTGTAACAGAAATAACTTTTGTCACACTGGTAACACCAGTTCTACCGGCCTGACCGCAGCGTTGCCGCTGAGAAGAGGATCTTTCCAATGACAACCTCACGTTCGCCACAGCTCCGTCCGGGGCGCAGCCTGCCGCTGATCGCGGCGACGACGGCGGCGCTTCCCGCCGTCGTGCTTTCCTCCCTGGCGATCGCCCAGCCTGCCGCGGCCGAATCGCGCATTCGTACGGTGCCGGCCACCCTCGCGGCCGCCATGCGTGCCCAGGCGAAGGCAGACACGGCAACGGCCCTGAAGGCGGCGGTGATCCCCGCGGCCTCCGTCCCGGCAACACTGCCAAGCGCCATGCGGCCCGCTCAGTCTGCCGTTCCCGCCGTGTACACGATTGCCCGCGGCGACACCATCAGTGCTGTCGCCGGCCGCTACGGCCTGGACACCTTTGCCGTGCTGAAGCTGAACAATCTGCAGGCGAACACCATCATCTACCCGGGGCAGAACATCAGGCTCACGGGTTCGGCACCGGCGCCGGCAGTCACTCCGGCCGCCCCGGCCACGTCCGCCCCCGTTACGGCCGCCTCCGGTGGCGGCACGGTCTACGTCGTGAAGCCGGGCGACACGCTGAGCGGCATCGCCGCCCGCCACGGCGTCGGGCTGTCCGAGGTCTTCAAGTGGAACGGGCTTGGCATGGGTTCGGTGATCTATCCCGGCCAGAAGGTCAAGGTCGGCGGCGGTTCCAGCGCCCCGGCGCCCTCCGCTCCGGTTGCGACAGCACCGGCGACGTCGGCGCCCAAGCCGGCAAGCTCTGCCTCGTACACGATCAAGGCGGGCGACACCCTCTCCGGCATCGCGGCCCGCAACAACGTCAGGCTCTCGGATGTGCTCTCGGCCAACCGGCTGACGATGTCGAGCATCATCTACCCGGGCCAGAAGCTTGCCATTCCCGGCGCGTCGACGATCGCACCGGCGTCGAGCACCCCGACTGCAACCGCACCCCTGGTGCCCAGCACGTTCCTCGGGTTCAGCTACCCGGCCGCGGTGGTCAGCTCGGCCAACCAGAACAAGGCGCTGCTCAACGCCTCTCCGGTCCCCAGCCGCCAACAGATGAAGTCGATCGTGGCGGACACGGCGCGCCGCATGGGCGTGGACGCCAGCCTCGCGCTGGCATTTGCCTTCCAGGAGTCCGGCTTCGACCAGCGCGCGGTGTCGCCGGCCAATGCGATCGGCACCATGCAGGTCATCCCGTCCTCCGGCGAGTGGGCCTCGGACCTCGTTGGCCGCAAGCTGAATCTGCTGGACCCGTACGACAACGCCACGGCAGGCATCGCGATCATCCGCCAACTGGTCCGCACCAGCCCCGACCTGGATTCGGCGATCGCCGGCTACTACCAGGGCCAGTACTCGGTCAGCCAGAATGGCATGTTTGAGGACACCAAGGGCTATGTCGCTGCCATCAATGCCAACCGGACGCTGTTCCGCTAAATTGCATAGCCACCCCACGCTCCAGCAGGTCGGAGCGTGACGCTTCGGGCCCGGATCGCATGGTGATCCGGGCCCGTTCCGTTCAGCGACTACGATTGTAAGGTGCAAGAATACGTGTCGGACGCTCTCGTCGGGAACCTGGTGGACAACCGCTACCGGGTTCAATCCAGGCTCGCCCGCGGTGGGATGTCCACCGTGTACCTTGCCACGGACCAGCGCCTTGAGCGCGATGTCGCGCTGAAGGTGCTCCATCCCCACCTGGCCGACGACCCGCAGTTCCTCGACCGGCTGGGGCGCGAGGCCAAAGCTGCCGCCCGCCTCTCCCACCCCCATGTGGTGGGTGTCCTGGACCAGGGCGAGGACGGCCGGCTCGCCTATCTGGTCATGGAATTCATCAAGGGCCACACGCTCCGGGACGTCCTCAATGACAAGGGTGCCCTGTCGCCGCGGCTGGCCCTGGCGCTGATCGATCCGGTGGTCGAAGGACTGGGCGCCGCACACGCCGCCGGCATGATCCACCGCGACATCAAACCGGAGAACGTCCTGATCGCCGACGACGGGCGGATCAAGCTCGGCGACTTCGGCCTGGCCCGCGCCATCTCGACGTCCACAAGCACCGGAGCCTTGATCGGGACTGTCGCCTACCTCTCCCCCGAACTGGTCCTGGGCAAGCAGGCGGACGCCCGTAGCGACATCTATTCGGTGGGCATCATGCTCTACGAAATGATCACCGGCCGGCAGCCGTTCGACGGCGAGGTGCCCATCCAGGTGGCCTACCAGCACGTCAATGGCACCGTGGAGGCTCCCTCCGTTGCCGTACCCGGGCTGGCCGCGGAGATCGACGAACTTGTCCAGTGGTGCACTGACAGGGACCCGGACAAGCGCCCCGTGGACGGAAGCGCCCTGCTATCCGAGCTTCGGCACATCAGGACCAACCTCAGCGACGCCGAACTCGACCTCCAGCCTCCGGCAGCTGTCCGCAGCCCGCTGCCCGCGGTGGCGGCAGCCCCGCCGGACCGTACGCCCGGCGTTGCCGTCCCGGCGTCGGACGCGCAGGACACTGCCCAGGACACTGCCTATGTGCAGCCGCCCACGGAAATGCCCACCGAGATGTACGGCAGCTTCGCCCAGCCCACGGAGATGATCTCCCGCGCCGGCGGCAACCCGACCACCGTGATGTCCAATGCCCCGCGGCGGCCGGCGTACGGGCCCTTGTCCACCCCGGACGAGGCGGCCTACGACGGCGCCGCCGGGTATGAGGATCCGGCGGAAGTCGCAGTTCCGCCCAGCAAGCGCACCCAGCGCAAGCTGGACCGCGACGAGGAGAAGGCCCGCCAGCGCGCTGCGGCCACGCCCACCAAGACCCTGCACGAGGGGAACCCGCGGCGCCGCGGACTGCTGTGGATTGTCCTGCTGGTCGTCGCGGCGCTGCTCGCCGCCGTCGCCGGCTGGTTCTTTGGCATGGGTCCGGGCTCGCCCGGCACGATTCCCCCGGTAGCCAACAAGACCGTTGCCGAGGCCCAGGATTTGCTCCGCACCGCCGGATTCCAATCCACCGTCAAGGATGTCTACGACGACGACGTCTCGCCGGGCCTGGTGGTCGGCTCGGAACCGAACGCCGGCGAAGTCATCCGCAAGTTCCAGCCGGTGTCCCTTGCCGTATCCAAGGGGCCAGAGCTGTTCCCGCTCCCGGAGCTCACCGGCAAGACCCTGGACGAGGCCAAGACAGCCCTCAACGGCGCCCAGATGGCGCTGGGACCGGTTACCGAGACGTTCGATGAATCGGCACCTGCCGGCACCGTCCTGGCCCAGGCGCCGCGCAGCGGCAACCCGGTCAAGCACGGGACGCCCGTGGGCCTCACGGTCTCCAAGGGCCCGCAGCCCATTCCGGTTCCGGACGTCCGGGGCCAGGAGCAGGGTGCCGCCGTCAAGGCCCTCGAGGCTGCCGGGCTGAAGGCCGTGGTGGCCCCCGAGCCCGTCAACGACAAGAACGTGCCCAAGGGAGCCGTGCTGGCACAGGACCCGGCCTCCGGCAACCTGACCAAGGGCGGTGCAGTCACGCTGACCATCTCGAAGGGCCCCAAGCTCGTCGAGGTACCCAGTTTCATCGGGAAACAGGCCAAGGAAGCCAAGCAAGCCCTCGAACAGCTCGGCTTCGAGGTCAAGATCGATGAGATTCTGGGCGGATTCTTCGGAACAGTCCGCGCCCAGGATCCGGTCAACACGAGCGTGCCGGAAGGCTCACTGATCACGCTGACTGTCGTCTGACCGGAGGCGCCAGCCGTCGACAGCCTGCCCCGAGCAGGCCAACCCGATCTGGCCAACCCGACCGCACAGGCCCACCACACAAGTCCACCACACAGAAAAGCTCCGCCCGGCTGGATCCAGCCGGGCGGAGCTTTTTACGTTGCCGGGGTGCTGTTCCCTAGCGCTTGGCGAGGGCGCCGGCCACAAGGAACGCCATTTCGAGCGACTGCATGTGGTTCAGGCGTGGATCGCAGACCGACTCGTAGCGGTCCAGGAAGGCTTCCTGGTCGATCGGGTCTGCCCCGCCGAGGCACTCGGCGACGTCGTCGCCCGTCATCTCCACGTGCAGGCCGCCGGGAACGGTCCCCAGCGCGTGGTGGACTTCGAAGAATCCGCGGACCTCGTCGATGACGTCGTCGAAGTTGCGGGTCTTGTAGCCGTTGGGCGAGGTGACCGTGTTGCCGTGCATGGGGTCGGTGACCCACAGGACCTGTGCCCCGGAGGCGGTGACGCGCTCGACGATCGCGGGCAGCTTCTCGCGGATGTTGCTGGCGCCCATGCGGGTGATGAAGGTGAGCCGGCCCGGTTCCCGCTCCGGATCCAGCTTGTCGATCAGGCGCAGGGCGTCGTCGCCGCTGGTCGAGGGGCCGAGCTTCACGCCGATCGGGTTGCGGACGCGGGAAAGGAAATCAACGTGTGCGTGGTCCAGTTCGCGGGTGCGCTCCCCGATCCACAGGAAGTGCGCCGAGGTGTCGTAGGGCAGCCCGGTGCGCGAGTCGATGCGGGTCAGCGCGCGCTCGTAGTCGAGCAGCAGGGCTTCGTGGCTCGCGTAGAACTCGACGCGCTTGAGTGCCTCGAAGTCGGCGCCGCAGGAGGACATGAACTTGATGGCGCGGTCGATGTCCCGGGCCAGGGACTCGTAGCGGGCGTGGGCCGGGTTCTCGGTGAAGCCCTTGTTCCACTGGTGTACGAGGCGCAGGTCAGCGAAGCCGCCCTGCGTGAAGGCGCGGATCAGGTTCAGGGTCGAGGCGGAGGTGTGGTACGCCTTCAGCATCCGGCCGGCGTCGTGGGCGCGGGATTCGGGGGTGAAGTCGTAGCCGTTGACGATGTCGCCGCGGTAGGCCGGCAGGGTGACGCCGTCGCGCGTTTCATCGTTGGAGGACCGTGGCTTGGCGAACTGGCCGGCCATGCGGCCCATCTTGATGACGGGCATGGCCGCACCGTAGGTGAGGACGACGGCCATCTGCAGGATGGTTCGGACGCGGGCGCTGATCTTGTCCGCCGTCGCGGCCTCGAAGGTCTCGGCGCAGTCGCCGCCCTGGAGCAGGAACGCCTTGCCCTGCGCGGCGGCGGCCAGCCGTTCGCGCAGGATGTCCACTTCGCCGGCGAACACGAGGGGCGGGAGGACGGAAAGTTCCTTGACGGAGGCCTCGAACACTGCCGGGTCCGTCCATGTGGGCTGCTGCGAGGCCTGGAGTTCCCGCCAGTTGTCCAGTCCGGGATAGTTGGCGGCTCCGCTCTGGGCGGTGCTGGTCAGCGGGGAAACTGGTTTCTCAGATAGCTCGGTCACCTTCTAAGGATAGTTGCCCCGCGGAAGTTCAGCGGCCCGGCCTGTCATTGACAGCTCCGTTGCCGTCATATGGAAGCTGTGGCGCCCCTCACGCGGTCCCGGGAACCTCCGGGCTGTCCTCGCCGGGCCTTGTGTCGGGCCTTGTGTCGGGCGTTGTGTCGGGAGCTGATTCCTGCGCAGCATCGGGGCCAGCGGGGGCCGTGTCCGGGGCGGCGTCCTGCGCCTTGCCGGCCATGCGGAGCTTCACGACGGCGGCGTACTCGTCCACGTATTCCTGGCTGGAGAGCCGCATCAGTTCATACATGATCTCGTCCGTCACCGAACGCTGGACCATCCGGTCATCCTCCATCCCGTAGTAGCGGCTGAAGTCGAGTGGTTCGCCGAAGATCATGCCGATGCGGCGGATGTTGGGCACTCGCTTGCCGATCGGCTGGACTTTGTCCGTTCCGATCATTGCCACCGGGATGACCGGTACCCGGGCCTGCAGCGCAAGGCGGGCAACGCCCACCTTGCCGCGGTAGAGGCGCGCGTCGGGGCTGCGTGTCCCCTCGGGATAGATGCCCATGAGCGAGCCGTTCTTAAGCACCTCCATGCCGGCGTTCAGGGACTGCGCGGACGCGGCTCCCCCGGACCTGTCCATGGGGAGCTGGTTGGTGAGCCGGAAGAAGGCAGCGGTCAGCCTGCCCTTGATCCCCGTGCCGGTGAAATATTCGGATTTCGCCAGGAAGACCACCGGCCGCGGCACCATGACCGGCATGAAGATGGAATCCGAAAAGGAGAGGTGGTTCGAGGCCAGGATCGCGGCACCCTGGGCCGGGACGTTGTCCAGGCCCTTGACCCAGGGCCGGAACAGCAGCTTCAGCACTGGTCCCAGGACAAACGTCTTCATGAACCAATAAAACACTCGGTGACCTCTCCGGAAGGCGTCTGGCCGGCCGCCCAAATCGGGCCCGGCCAGGACTTCAATGGACACCTTACTCTAGTGAGTTTTGCCGCCAAGGGTGACACGATGGGCTCATGACTGAAAGCAGCACTCCCCCGGCGCCCGCCGCTTTCAGCTACCCCGGCCACGGCCCCAACGCCCGGGCCGGCGTGGCCATCTGCCACGGCTTCACGGGCAGCCCGCTCAGCATCCTGCCCTGGGCGCAGCATCTTGCCGACCAGGGTTTCGCGGTATCTGTGCCGCTCCTGCCCGGGCACGGCACCCACTGGCGCGACCTCGCACGGCGGGGATGGCAGGACTGGTACACGAGCTTTGAGACGGCGTACCTGGACCTGTCCGCCCGAACCAGCACCTGCTACGTCGCCGGGCTGTCCATGGGCGGCACCATCGCCCTGCGTACGGCCGCCCGCCACAGCGTGGCCGGCGTGGCCGCAGTCAATCCCGGCTTGAGCTTCTATGACCGCAGGGTCAGGGTGGTGGGACTGCTCAAGTACTTCCAGCGCACGACGACGCCGCTCCAGGAGGCGAATCCGACGGCGGCCATTACGGACGACGGCGACTACTCCCTGACGCCGCTGGCCGCCGTCCACCAGCTGCGCCGACTGTTCTCCCCGACCCTGCGGGACCTGCCCGCCGTCCGGGCCCCCGCCCTGGTCTTCAAGTCCGACACCGACGCCGTGGTCCCGCCGTCGTCCCTGGCCCTGCTGCGCAGGCGGCTCGGATCCCGGGACCTGACGGTGGTTCCCCTGCCAAACAGCGGGCACGTTGCCACGCTGGATGCCGACGCGCCGCTACTCTTTGAGGAATCGGTGCGTTTCTTCCTGCAGCACGCCCATGCCACCCAGACACGATCCACCATGCCGCCCCCCGCACCCTCGGAGACCCCATGAGCATCCTCCCGGACCACTCGCCGTTCAGCAGCCCGTTCACCGGAACCGGTCCCCGGACCGGCGTCGTGGTTTCCCACGGCTTCACCGGCAGCCCGCATGGCGTGCGGGACTGGGCGTTGTCACTGGCCGCGGCCGGGTTCGCCGTCCGGATGCCCTTGCTCCCGGGCCACGGAACAAGCTGGCAAGAGCTGGCCAGGACCCGCTGGCAGGACTGGCACGAAGCCCTGGACGCGGCATACCTCGAACTTGCCGGGGAATGCGACGTCGTAGTGGTGGCCGGGCTGTCCATGGGCGGTGCGCTGGCATTGCGGATCGCGGCCACCCGGCCCGTGGCGGGAGTTGTGGTGGTCAACCCCGGCCTGGTCATCGATGATCCGCGTGCCCCGCTGGCCGGCGTCTTGAAGTTCGTCCTCAAGAGCACCCCCGCGATCGCGAATGACATCCTCAAACCGGGCATGGATGAGGGAGCGTACCCGCGGACTCCGGTGGCGGCCGCGCACGAGCTCAACAAGATGTTCAAGGACACCGTTCGGCTGCTGCCCCGCATCACCGCGCCCGTCCGGGTCTACCGTTCTGCGGTGGATCACGTGGTGTCCGAATCCAGCATGGTGGCCCTGCGCCGCGGGTTGACCAACGCCCCGCTGGAGGTGGTCCGGCTGGAAAACAGCTACCACGTGGCTACCATGGACAACGACGCGCCCGAGATCTTCCGTGGGACGGCCGACTTTGTCCGGTCCGTGGCATCCCCGGCCAGCCCGGACGCCGCCCGCGCCAGCCGGAAGGACACGGCCAATGACTAAACCGGACCCCAACGTCCCGGACCCCGAGACCCCCGACCCGGAGACACCGGAACCGGACCCCGCCGACTCCCGGCCTCCCGCACCGGATGCTTCCGGTGTTCAGCCCTCCGGCGAGTCCCCGTCCCAGGTCTCCCCTGCCAATGAGTCCCCTGCCAATGGGTCCCCGGAATCCGCCGCCGCGGACGCCCTGTCCGCGGACGCCCTGTCCGCGGATGCGCAGTCTGCCGATGCGCTCTCTGCCGATGACGACGCCGTGTGGCTGGATCTGGTCGCCCGGCTGGAAGGCGTAGGAGTCGACTCGGACGAAGCGACGGGAGGGCTGGCCGGCGGAACGGGCAGCACCGGCGCCGGCTCCAGTTCCCCGGCGGCCAGGACATTCCGCGATTTTGACCCGCTGGGTCTGGCAGGTGCCGCGCCGATCGAGCTCTCGGCCAAGGAGCGGCAGTCTCCTGCTCCGGGGAAGCCCGCGGCTGCCAGCAGCAGCGACGTTCCTGACACTGCCGCCGGTCCCCGCGACTATGAGCCCGACGACGACGACGGCGCGTTCGTCCCGGAGGAGCCGCCCAGCCTGGCCGGGGCGGACCCCATGACCGTCCTGGCGTGGCTTGGCGCGGTGGGCGGCCCGATTGCGCTGGTGCTTGCGGCGATGTTCTGGCGCTCGGCACCGCTGCTGGCGATCCTTGGCATCGTGGCCGTGTTCGCGGCGTCGGTGGTATTCCTGATCATGAAGCTCCCGGACGAGAAGGACGAGCACGACGACGGCGCGCGGGTGTAGTCCCCGCGGTCACCGGGTCCACGCGTTTCCGGCTGCCATAGCCGCGTCCCTGCCTCGGGTGTGACCTACGTATGCATGCGGCTGCTGACCCGGGAGAGGTCGGCCGCGCCGATCAGCCCGGCGTTCGGTCCGAGGGCTGCAAGGTCGATTTCGGCCGCGGGCCGGAAGCCACGGCCGGTGAGGTTCCGGGCGAAGGCCTTCCGGGCGGGTGCGACGAGCAGCTCGCCGGCATCACAGAGTCCGCCGCCGATCACGAACTTCCCCGGGTCCAGGGCCGCCGCGAGGTTGGCCAGGCCAAGGCCCAGCCATTCCCCCACGTCCTCGAGGAGTTCGCGGGATGTCGGGTCCCCGGCCTTGGCCAGTTCGGTCACGATCACACCCGTGATGCGTCCGACGTCGCCGTCGACAGCCTTGAGCAGTTCCTGGGCCACCGGGGAATTCGCGGCGGCCAGTTCCCTGGCCTCACGGCCGAGGGCATTGCCTGAGGCGTACTGTTCCCAGCAGCCCCGGTTGCCGCACTCGCAGCGGTGGCCGCCCGGCATGATGATCTGGTGGCCGAATTCCCCGGCCACCCCGAAGCGGCCGCGTTCCACCCGTCCGTCCATCACCATGGCGCCGCCGATCCCGGTGCCCAGGGTGATGCAGACCAGCCGGTCCTGTCCCTGCCCGGCGCCGAAGCGCCATTCCGCCCAGGCGGCGGCGTCGGCGTCGTTGGTCAGTAGGACGGGGCGGCGCAGCAGCCGCTGCAGGTTATCGCGCAAGGGTTCATTGCGCCAGGCCAGGTGCGGGCTGAAGAGGACCGTCGCGCCATCCAGGTCCATCCAGCCCGCGGCGCCGATGCCAACCGACCAGATCCGGTGCCCTGCGCCCAGTTCTTTGACCAGTTCGACAATGACCTGCTCCACGGCGCGTGGGTCGTTGCCCGGGGTGGAGCGTTTCGCCTGGCTGAGGATCCGGCCGTCGGCATCGACCACGCCGGCGGCGACTTTGGTTCCCCCGATGTCGACGCCGATCGCCAGGCCCTTGCGGCCCAGCCGCAGCGGTGAACGAAGGTCGTGCCCGGCTGCGGCAGCCGCTCCGGCCAGGGTCCGGCTCCGCCAAGCGGCGGTCCGGCGGCGCAGGCCGGGCTGCCGGCCGGGTGTTGGTGTCTGCATGGTGCCCCATTCTATTCGCCCGGGTCCACACAACCGCGCAGGCGAAGCAGCATGACGTCGGTGCGCTACGCCACTGCGTGAGGCAACAACGCGGCCCTGCCGCCGGCGTTCCCGGCACTCCGGACTGGCGGAACGGCGGGCCTGACCGTAAAGTTACTGGCCAGTAGGTGTCGCAGAACACACCATCGCGGGACCGCATACTAGGCTTAGCGGTACCCGTTGCGGGCCTATGGATACCAAAGGAGCTGTCGTGCGAGAAATGATTGTCCCGCCCCTGGTGAATGTCGATCCGGACACCAACGTCACCGATCTCGTGGTACGCCAGGCGGCCAAGGCCTCCAACCCGGCCCTGTTCTCACGGCTCGATGCAGCAGGCCAGTGGCAGGACGTCCGTGCCACGGATTTCCTGGCCGACGTCACGGCCCTCGCCAAGGGCCTGATGGCCAGCGGCGTGGGCGCCGGCGACCGCGTCGGCATCATGTCCCGCACCCGGTATGAATGGGCCCTGATCGACTTCGCCATCTGGTTCGCCGGCGCCGTCTCAGTCCCGATCTACGAAACGTCCTCCCCCTCGCAGGTGGCTTGGAACCTCGGCGACTCCGGCGCCGTGGCCGCATTCGGCGAATCCGCGCACCACGAGGACATCATCCGGCAGGCAGCCACCTCCGAAGGGCTCACCGCCCTGCAGCATGTCTGGCAGCTTGAGGGCGACAGCCTCGACGAGGTCCGTGCGGCGGGAGCCGGCATCAGCGACGCCGACCTCGAGGCGCGGCGCAGCCAGGCATCCCTGAGCGACATCGCCACGATCATCTACACCTCCGGAACCACCGGCCGGCCGAAGGGCTGCGAGCTGACCCACGGCAACTTTGTGGAACTCTCCGAGAACGCCCTGGCCACATCGCTGGGCACGATTGTGCACGAGCAGGCCAGGACCATCATGTTCCTGCCATTGGCGCACGTCTTTGCGCGCTTCATCTCCGTGCTGGCCGTGGCCGCCGGCGTCACGGTGGCGCACACACCGGATATCAAGAACCTGCTGCCGGATCTGCAGAGCTACAAACCGACCTTCATCCTCGCCGTCCCGCGCGTCTTCGAAAAGGTCTACAACTCCGCCCTGACCAAGGCCGAGGACGGCGGCAAGGGCGCCATCTTCCACCGCGCCGCGGACACCGCCATCGAATTCTCCCGGGCGCGGCAGGCCGGCAAGGTGGGCCTCGTGCTGAAGCTCAAGCACGCCTTGTTCGACAAGCTCGTGTACGGCAAGCTCCGGGCCGCCATGGGCGGGCACGTCTCCCACGCCGTTTCCGGCGGCGGCCCGCTCGGTGAACGGCTGGGCCACTTCTTCCAGGGCATCGGCATGCAGATCCTGGAAGGCTACGGGCTGACCGAAACCACGGCGCCGGTCACCGTGAACACCCCGGACCTGATCAGGATCGGCACCGTCGGCGCCCCGATCCCGGGCAACTCCGTCAGGATCGCGGACGACGGCGAGATCCTCGCCAAGGGCGTATGCGTCATGCGCGGCTACTACAAGCGCGATGACCTGACCGCCGCGACGTTCGACGACGGCTGGTTCCGCACGGGCGACATCGGCCAGCTGGACGAGCAGGGGTTCCTGACCATCACAGGGCGCAAGAAGGAAATCATCGTCACGGCCGGCGGCAAGAACGTGGTCCCCGCCCTGCTGGAGGACCAGATCCGGGCGGACGCGCTCGTCTCGCAGGTGCTCGTGGTGGGCGACAACCGCCCGTTCATCGGCGCCCTCGTGACGCTGGACGAAGAAGCCCTTCCCGGCTGGCTGGGGCGCCACGGGCTCCCGGCCTCGACCTCGCTTGCCGAAGCTGCCGAGAACCCCGCGGTCAAGGCCGCCGTCCAGGAACTCATCAACCACGCCAACCAGTCGGTGTCCCAGGCCGAGGCGATCAAGTCCTTCCGGATCGTGCCGGCCGACTTCACCGAGGCATCGGGCCACCTGACCCCCTCCATGAAGGTCAAGCGCGCGCAGGTGCTCAAGGACTTCGAGAACGTGATCGAGGAAATGTACAGCGCCAAGCGCACCACACTCGCCTAGGCCACTGCGCTGCGGCGCCGGAAATTGCGCGTTGAAACAGAAGGGTCCTTCCAGCTTTTGCCGGAAGGACCCTTCTGCGTTAAGCCGGCGAGGGTTGCCGTGCCCCCGCTGTTCGGCTGCTATTCAACGACCAGCAGCAGGTCCCCGCCCTGGACCTGTTCGATCGCACCGACGGCGAGGCGCGCCACGGTGCCGGCCACCGGCGTCGTGATGGATGCCTCCATCTTCATGGCCTCGATCGTGGCAACGGTGTCGCCGGCCTTCACAGTGTCCCCTGCCTTGACGGTCAGGGTGACGGCGCCGGCGAACGGCGAGGCCACCTGCCCCGGCTGGGAGGTGTCGGCGCGTTCGGCCGCCTTGACGTTGCTCACCACGGAGCGGTCGCGGACGACGACGGGCCGGGACTGTCCATTGAGCGTGCACATGACCGTGCGCATGCCCTTCTCGTCCGGCTCGGAGACGGCCTCGAGCGAGGCGATCAGGTGGACGCCCTTTTCGAGCTCGATCTCGTGCTCCGCGCCGCGCTGCAGCCCGAAGAGGTAGTCGCGCGTGTCCAGCACCGAAAGGTTGCCGTAGGACTCGACGCTCTTCAGGTAGTCCTTGGTGGGACCGGCAAAGAGCAGGCGGTTGAGCGTGCCGCGGCGGGTCTTGGAGTCGGCGTTCAGCCCGGCACTGTCCTCCGCGCTGAGTTCGACGTCGCGGACCTTGACGGTGCGGCCCTGCAGGGCCTTGGTCCTGAACGGCTCCGGCCAGCCTCCCGGCGGGTCGCCGAGCTCGCCGGAGAGGAAGCCGATCACCGAATCCGGGACGTCGTACTTCTGCGGGTTCTCGTTGAAGTCCGCGGGATCGGCGTTGAGGCCCACCAGGTGCAGGGCGAGGTCGCCCACCACCTTCGACGACGGCGTCACCTTCACCAGGCGGCCGAGGATCCGGTCCGCCGCGGTGTACATGTCCTCGATCGCCTCGAACCGCTCGCCAAGGCCCAGCGCCATTGCCTGCTGGCGCAGGTTGGAGAGCTGTCCGCCCGGAATCTCGTGCTGGTATACCCGGCCCGTGGGCCCCGGCAGTCCGGACTCGAACGGCGCGTAGACCCGGCGGACGGCCTCCCAGTACGGCTCAAGGGCACAGACGTTGGTGAGGCTGAGCCCGGTGTCACGCGGCGTGTGGGCCAGCGCGGCGACGAGGGCCGAGGCCGAGACCTGGCTGGTGGTTCCGGCCAGGGAGGCCGAGGCCACATCCACGGCGTCGACGCCGGCGTCCACGGCCGCGAGGAGCGTGGCCAGCTGGCCGCCTGCGGTGTCGTGGGTGTGCAGGTGGACGGGGAGGTCGAAGCGCTCCCGCAGCGCCGAGACGAGGCGTGCCGCGGCAGCCGGTCGCAGCAGACCGGCCATGTCCTTGATCGCGAGGATGTGTGCCCCGGCGTCGACGATCTTCTGCGCCAGCTCCAGGTAGTAGTCCAGGGTGTAGAGCGTCTCGTCCGGATCCAGCATGTCCGCGGTGTAACAGAGGGCAACCTCGGCGACGGCGGTGCCGGTCTCGCGGACGGCCCGGATGGCCGGGGCCATCTGGTTGACGTCGTTGAGGGCATCGAAGATGCGGAAGATGTCGATGCCCGTGGCGGCGGCCTCGTTGACGAACGCCACCGTGACCTCTTCCGGGTAGGGCGTGTAGCCGACGGTGTTCCGGCCGCGGAGCAGCATCTGCAGGCACAGGTTCGGCATCGCCTTGCGCAGGGCAGCAAGCCGGTCCCACGGGTCTTCGCCGAGGAAGCGCAGGGCGACGTCGTAGGTCGCCCCGCCCCAGGCCTCGACCGAGAGCAGCTGCGGGAGCAGCTTGGACTCGGCCGGACCGGCCGCCACGAGGTCGCGGGTGCGCACACGGGTGGCGAGCAGGGACTGGTGCGCGTCGCGGAAGGTGGTGTCCGTGACGGCCACGGYGTTCTGCGCCCGCAGCGCCCGGGCAAAGCCTTCCGGGCCGAGTTCCAGGAGCCGCTGGCGCGATCCCGGCTGGGCCTTGGCGTTATCGAGGGCCGGCAGCTTGTCCGCCGGGTCCGAGTGGACCTTCAGTTCGCCGTTGGGCTTGTTGACGGTCACGTCGGCGAGCCAGGTCAGGAGCTTGGTGCCGCGGTCCGCCGAGACCCGCGCCTTCAGCAGCTGCGGCCGTTCGTCGATGAAGGAGGTGGCCACGTCGCCGGCGACGAAGTCGGCGTCGTCCAGGACGGCCTGCAGGAAGGAGATGTTGGTGGACACGCCGCGGATGCGGAATTCGGCCAGCGCCCGGCGGGCCCTCGCCACAGCGGCCGGGTAGTCGCGGCCGCGGCAGGTGAGCTTGACCAGCATGGAGTCGAAGTGCGGGCTGATCTCCGCGCCCGAGTAGACGGTGCCGCCGTCGAGCCGGACACCGGCGCCGCCGGCTGACCGGTAGCCGGTGATCTTGCCGACGTCGGGCCGGAAACCGTTCGCCGGGTCCTCCGTGGTGATGCGGCACTGCAGGGCGGCGCCCTTGAGCTGGACGGTCTCCTGCGAGAGGCCCAGGTCCGCGAGCGTCTCGCCGGAGGCGATGCGCAGCTGCGCCTGGACGAGGTCGACGTCGGTGACTTCCTCGGTGACCGTGTGCTCGACCTGGATGCGCGGGTTCATTTCAATGAAGACGTGCTGGCCGGCGCGCTCACCCACCGTATCGACAAGGAATTCAACCGTGCCGGCGTTGACGTAATTCAGAGCCTTGGCGAATTTCACGGCGTCGCGGTAGAGGGCCTGCCGGATGCCCTCGTCGAGGTTCGGGGCGGGCGCGATCTCGATGACTTTCTGGTGGCGGCGCTGGATGGAACAGTCCCGCTCGAAGAGGTGCATGACGTTGCCCTCGGCGTCGGCCAGGATCTGGACCTCAATGTGGCGCGGGCGCAGGACAGCCTGCTCAAGGAACATGGTGGGGTCCCCGAACGCGGCGTCGGCTTCGCGCATGGCGGCCTGCAGCGCCTCAGGGAGCGCCTCGCGGGTGTCGACGCGGCGCATGCCGCGCCCGCCGCCGCCGGCGACCGCCTTGGCGAAAATCGGGAAGCCGATCTCATCCGCTGCAGCAATCAGTTCGTCCAGGTCTTTCGACGGCTGGCTGGACTTCAGCACAGGGACGCCGGCCTTCCGCGCGGCCTCGAGGGCTGCAACCTTGTTGCCCGCCAGTTCCAGGACCTCCGCCGGCGGGCCGACGAACGTAATGCCGGCCTCCTTTGCGGCACGCGCCAGGCGCGGGTTCTCGGAGAGGAAACCGTAGCCGGGGTAAATGGCGTCCGCCCCGGCCTCCTTGGCTACGCGCACCACCTCGTCCACGTCCAGGTATGCCCGGACCGGGTGGCCTTCCTCGCCGATCAGATACGCCTCATCGGCCTTCTGGCGGTGAATTGAGTTACGGTCCTCGTGGGGAAACACAGCGACAGTCTTGGCACCCAGCTCATAGCCCGCGCGGAAGGCGCGGATCGCGATTTCGCCGCGGTTGGCCACCAGAATCTTAGAAAACATACTTCTCCTGCATCATCGCGGGCGGTATCGGTAAGTGCTCACAGTGTCTAGGACCTGTGTGGGCAAACACAAATCATTGTGGCCACTGTCACAGCATTATCCGTCACGGACGCCGCGATGGGCAGGGCCCCGGCCTGAGAGCTTTCTCCGCCTGTTCGGTTCACGAGGTTCTGGCGCCCCGGGGTGGATGAAACGGGTTTCGCCGGAGCATCAACATATGATGAGTGGGTGGGTGGCGCATGCACGCCCCGGCTCCGAAGAACGCAGGAGCCGGCACGACCCCGTCTCGGCAACCGGCGTTAGGTATTGGTTTTTCAAGTGCAAGTAGTGAGCATCAGCAGCCTCAAAGGCGGTGTCGGCAAGACATCCGTGACCACCGGACTGGCGTCGGCGGCATTGGCCGCCGGCATCCCCACACTCGTCGTCGACCTTGACCCGCACGCTGACGCCAGCACCGCCCTGGGCGTGAGCCCGGACGATCAGCTCGATATCGGCAGGATGCTGAGGTCGCCCCGGCGGGCACATCTGGCGGACAACGTGGTTCCAAGCGGCTGGGTGGAACAGGCCAGAACCAACGGCGCCAATGGCACAGCGCATTCCGCCGCGCAGGCTTCGGTCCTGGACGTGGCCGTGGGCTCTGCCTACACGGGTATCTACGACCGGCCAGATCTGGGCCGCCGCGACCTCCGCAGGCTTTCTGCGGTCCTGGCCGGTGCGCAGAACTATGACCTGGTCCTGGTCGATTGCCCCCCGTCGCTGAACGGCCTGACCCGGATGGCGTGGTCCGCGAGCGACAAGGTGACCCTGGTGGCCGAGCCCGGGCTCTTCTCGGTGGCCGGCACGGAGCGCACCATGCGCGCCATCCAGCTGTTCCGCCAGGAGTTCGCCCCCAAGCTCTCCCCCGCCGGGATCGTGGCCAACCGGGTGCGCAGCGGCTCGGCCGAGCACACTTTCCGGCTCTCGGAGATGGAGTCCATGTTCGGCGACCTGCTCCTGAGTCCGCACATCCCGGAGCAGGCCAACTGGCAGCAGATCCAGGGCGCCGCCCACTCCATCCACCACTGGCCCGGGGATTCGGCCAAGAATGCCGCCGCGCTTTTCGACGCCCTCCTGCAGAACCTGCTGCACCCCAACGGCCTGGCCCCTGCCGGCACGGTCCGCAACCGCAGCCTGCGCTAACTGGAACGGTTGGAACTGCCAACCCGGTTCCAGCTCAACGAATGAGGCCGCCTTCCCTGTTGGGGAGGCGGCCTCAGTCTGTTCTGCAAACTACGTCAGTAAGTGCGTCTGTATCTGTAGCGGTGGGCGCTAGCCGATCTTGCGTGCTGCGCGGCGCTTGCTCAACTCGTCGTCGGGAAAGGACTGCTCCGCGGCGTGTTCGCTGGGAAGAGCGGCGAGGCTTCCTTCCACCTCGCGCCAAACACGGCCTACGGCGATGCCGAACACCCCCTGGCCGCCCTGGACGAGATCGATTACTTCATCGGCCGACGTGCATTCGTAGACGCTCGCGCCGTCGCTCATGAGCGTGATCTGGGCGAGGTCCTCGACGCCGCGCTCCCGCAGATGCTCCACGGCGGTGCGGATCTGCTGCAGGGAGACCCCGGTGTCCAGGAGCCGCTTCACGACCTTGAGGACCAGGATGTCCCGGAAGCCGTAGAGCCGCTGCGAACCGGAGCCGGCCGCGCCACGGACGGCGGGCTCGACAAGTCCGGTGCGTGCCCAGTAGTCGAGCTGGCGGTAGGTGATGCCGGCCGCCTTGCAGGCGGTGGGGCCACGGTAGCCCGCGTCTTCGTCCAGAACGGGAAGATCCTCGGTGAACAGCAGGCCTTGGGCACCGCTGGCGGGCACAGCAATGCCGGCCGTTGCGGCCTGCTTCAGCTCGCCTGCTTCGCCTTTCGGACTCACGTGGACCCTCCTTGTCGTGAGTTCCCCTGAGTAAGTTGCATCGGCAGCAATGTTCGTGAACAGCTGCATGACACAAGGTGACGATTCCACCCGTGTAATTCAGCCGGGGCTGCACTTTCCAGTGTGACTTGCGCGGCTACCGTATGCAATGGGAACTTGTACCTCCGACGTTAGGCCTGCCGGGGCCCAAGGTCAAAGACGTTGGGGCTATTCGGCGGGCGTGTCGAAACTTTCATCCTCGGCTTTAACCTTTGGCGCCGCCACAGCCGCCCCGGGAGTGCCACCAAACACTCCTGTAACAGGAGCACCAGCGACCCCGGCAGCTCTCCTGGCTCCAGTGGCGGGCGGCTGTTCAGCCGCCGAAGTCTTCGGGTTCGACGTCGTCGAGGAACTCGCGGAAGCGGCGAAGCTCGCCTTCCTCGTCCACCGCGGGGCTGGGATGCGTGTCCTCGCCCTCGTCGTGTTCGGTGATCCGGACGCCCGCCTCGTCCATGACGGCGTCGGCACACCAGATCCGGCACTTGGCGCGCAGGGCAAGCGCCAGGGCGTCCGAAGCCCGGGAGCTCACGGTGGTTCCGTTCTCGAACTGCAGCTGTCCGTAGAAGATGTTGTCCTCCACCGCCACGATGTTGACGCTGACGATCGTGTGGCCAAGGGCCTCCACGACGTCCACCAGGAGGTCGTGGGTCATCGGCCGTGGCGGGATGACCCCCTGCTGGGCCAGGGCGATGGCACTGGCTTCCGGGGTCCCGATCCAGATCGGCACATGGCGCTCACCGTGGATCTCCTTGAGCAGGACAAGGGGCTGGTTGGACGGCAACTCAATCCGCACGCCGACAATCTCCACCTCAATCATCAGATGTCCATCCTCGAGATCCGGTCCTGGACCAGCGCCTGATGCAGGGACAGGCAGAGGTCGCTGATCTCCCGGGCGGCCTCGGCGGCCCGGGCGTGGGAGGCGGCATCCTTGCGGGAGGTCAGCGTGGCCACCGCGCGTTCCACGAGCCCGAACTCGCGGTCGGCGGCCGCCTGGAATGGCCGCAGGTGGCGGGGTTCGAGGCCGTGGCTCTCCAGCTGGACGCAGGCGCGCGCCACCTGCAGGGCATGTTCGTCGAACTTGCCGTTGACATGGCCGATCAGGCCGTAGCTGAGCAGCGATTCCAGCAGCGGGACGCTTGCCCCGGATTCCGCGCGGAGCTGCTCCTCGCTGAGCCGGCGCGTACGGCCGTGCAACTCGGTGGCGAGCTGCTCGGAGACGATCCGCGGCGAGACCGTGACGCCGGCCGGCAGGTTCTCCGGCCGTTCGCCCCGGTCGATCGCGTCAAGGTAGTCCTTGATGACCTTCAGGGGCAGGTATTGGTCACGCTGGAGGGCCAGGACAAAGCGCAGCCGTTCGACGTCGTTCTCCGAATACTGCCGGTAGCCGGCAGGCGTCCGCTTGGGGTTGATGAGTCCCTTTTCTTCAAGGAACCGGATTTTTGACGCCGTCATACTGGGGAAGTCGTCGCTCAGTTGAGCCAGGACTTCCCCGATGTTCAGAACCTGGGGTCCGCGCCGATCCGCTTGTGCCGTGGCCACAGGCAACTACCCCGGAATCAGACGTTGCCTGCTGCGCGGGCAGGGCTGAGGTAGAAGGTGAGGCGGAACTTGCCAATCTGGACCTCGTTGCCGGACTTCAGTTCCACGGAATCCACGCGGTCGTGGTTGACGTAGGTGCCGTTGAGGCTCCCGGTGTCCACAACCTCGAAGCTGCGCGCGGTGCGGCGGAATTCAACGTGCCTGCGGGATACGGTGACGTCGTCGAGGAAGATATCGGCGTCCGGGTGGCGGCCCGCCGTCGTGACGTCAGAATCCAGCAGGAACCGCGCACCGGCGTTGGGGCCGCTGTGGGCCACGAGCAGGGCCGATCCGAAGGGAAGAGCCTCGACGGCCGCCCGCTCCTCGGTCGAGAGCTTCGGCGTGAAGTTGGGTTCGTCGCGCACCGGAGTGAGGTTGATCGACGTGGTCTCCGAAGCTTTCACTCCACCCGTGCCGTAACCGTCACCGGTGTCGTTCCGTTCGTGCCCAAACATTGAGTCCTCCTCATTCGTTGCAGGTGTCCCCCCTGCAAACAACGCATGCCGTCCGGGAAAGCCTCGCAGTCCCGGTATGGAGGCCCTTCGGCGGGGTGCGGCTTGTTTTGTTTTCCCAACAACACTTTCCGGCGACCCCGGCCCGAACGACCTGTGTCTTTAGCCTACCTGCTGTTCATACTCGGATGCACTGAGCAAGGACTCGACCGCGTCGGCTTCCGCGAGCCTGATTTCAATCAGCCAGCCATCACCGTACGGATCGGAGTTAATAAGGGCGGAATCGGTGTCCAGGGCCTCATTCCGGCCCACGACCTCGCCGGTCACCGGGGCGTAGATGTCGCTGACGCTCTTGGTGGATTCGACCTCGCCGACCACGTCGTTGGCCTTGATGGTTGTCCCCACCTCGGGCATCTGGGCGTAGACGACATCCCCGAGGGCGTCCTGGGCAAAATCGGTGATGCCCACGCGCACAACCCCGTCGGCATTGGGGGCCGAAACCCATTCGTGTTCTGCGGTGTAGGACAGGTCTTCGGGAATGATGCTCATGACGGGCCTTTCATCGGGTCAATCACCTATGTGGCGGCAGTCGTTTGTTCTAGCCGCCGCTGAAAGTATAGGCATATTGGGCAGGGGCCGGGGAGGGATCTGAGAAGATGGTGCGATGGCAGAGCATGCGCCGCTGAGCAACAGGAACGTGGACAACCGGGGCGCCGGGATTCTTCGGGCGCGCCAGGGCTAGGCCATGCCTGAGCTTCCGGAAGTTGCGGCACTGGCGGACTTTTTGGACCAGCACCTGCGCGGAGCAGTGGTGGCGAAGATCCAGCTGGTCTCCTTTGCCGTGCTCAAGACGGCAGACCCGCCCTATTCCGGCCTCGAGGGCCGGGCTGTCACGGGAGTGCGCCGGTTCGGCAAGTTCGTCAGCGTCGAAGCCGACGGGCTGTTCTTCGTCTTCCATTTGGCGCGGGCCGGGTGGCTCCGGTTCACAGACTCCCCCACGGACACACAGCTGAGAATGGGCAAGGGCCACATCGCGGCGCGGCTGACATTTTCCGGCGCCGCCGGCCCGGTCGGCATGGACCTGACCGAGGCCGGCACGAAAAAGAGCCTGGCGATTTATGTGGTCCGCGATCCGTACGACGTACCCGGCATCGCGGCGCTCGGACCTGATCCGTTCAGTCCCGGCTTCGACGTCGGCACTTTCGCGGCGATCCTCGCGTCCAGTTCCCAGCAGATCAAGGGCGTGCTGCGGAGCCAGGGCGTGATGGCCGGCATCGGGAATGCCTACAGCGACGAGATCCTGCACGCGGCCCGGACCTCGCCGTTCGCCATCGCCAAGTCCCTGGAGCCGGCGGACGTCCAGCGGCTCTATGACGCCATCCACAGCATCCTGGGAACTGCTATGGAAGAAGCCACTGGCAAGCCGCCCAACGAGCTCAAAGACGCCAAGCGGAGCCATATGAGGGTCCATGGCCGGACCGGCGAAGCGTGCCCGGTGTGCGGCGACACGGTCCGGGAAGTTTCCTTTGCCGATTCGGCCCTGCAGTACTGCCCGACGTGCCAGACGAAGGGAAAGATCCTGGCCGACCGCCGGACGTCACGCTTCCTGAAATAGGCGGTTTCTGTGACACGCGCTGCCGGTGACAGGCGCCGCACCCCAGCCCCTTGCGCTGGCGCCTCCCGGCGAACACGATACAAGGACACCTTTCACCGGCGCCTGAGGGAGTTGCCTTGATGCGAATGCTGATTATGGGTCCCCCGGGGTGCGGCAAGGGCACCCAGGCTGAACGATTGTCCGGGCGCCTCGGCATCACCGTAGTCTCCACCGGCGAGGTTTTCCGCGACCACGTGAAAAACCGGACGCCGCTGGGCCGGGAAGTCATTGTGCATCTGGACGCGGGCGACCTGGTGCCGGACAACCTGACGAACCGTGTGGTGCGTGAGCGCCTGGATCAGGACGATGTCAGGGGCGGGTTCGGTTTCATATTGGACGGGTATCCCCGAAACACGGCGCAGCTAGCTGAGCTGGACGTCATCCTTGCCGCCAACGGGCAGGCGCTGGACGCTGCACTCCAACTGAGCGTCGACGACGCCGAACTCGTCAGCCGTTTGCTCCGACGCGCCACCATGACCGGACGCAGCGACGACACCGAGGACGTCATCCGGCACCGTTTGGAGCTCTACCACCAGGAAACCGAGCCCGTGGCCGCTGCCTGCTCACAGCGCGGGATCCTCCTGAGCGTGGACGGCACGGGAAGCGAGGACGAGATTTTCGGCCGGCTCCTTGCTGCGCTCCGGGCGTCCTTCCCCGATGCAATCCCCGATGCCACCACGGCCACGTAGCGGCCCCTGAGGCGCTCACGGCACTCACGGCACTCACGCCACTAGCGGCGCTTGGCGCACGCAGGGTGCTTAAACAGCAAAGGCCGCCTCCGGATTTCTCCGGAAGCGGCCTATGACCTGCTTTTGTTGGTCGGGCTGACAGGATTTGAACCTGCGACCCCTTGACCCCCAGTCAAGTGCGCTACCAAGCTGCGCTACAGCCCGCTGGTTCTGCCGTTCTCCGCTGGGAAGTTGACCTGGATTTTCTCCAGATTTTCTTCCAAGCAGTCCGGCCGAACCACCTTGAAAAGCTTACACGATCCAAGAGGGTGCCTGTGACATTTTCATGCTGTCACGGGCAAGGTGTGTCGGAATTAACGTTTCTTGCCACGCTTTTCGCGCACACGCATGTTGACCTCGATCGGCGTGCCCTCGAAACCGAAGGTCTCGCGGAGGCGCCGGGTGATGAAGCGGCGGTATCCCGGGTCCAGGAATCCGGTGGTGAACAGCACGAACTTCGGCGGGCGGCTTGACGCCTGGGTGCCGAACAGGATGCGGGGCTGCTTGCCGCCGCGGACCGGGTGCGGGTGCGCAGCCACGAGTTCACCCAGGAACGCGTTGAGGCGTCCCGTGGGGATGCGCTTGTCCCAGCTTTCCAGGGCAACATCCAGGGCCGGGACGAGCCGGTCCTTGTGCCAGCCTGTCTTGGCCGAGATGTTCACCCGCGGCGCCCAGGCCACGTGAGCAAGGTCCTGCTCGATTTCGCGCTCCAGGTAGCGGCGGCGTTCGTCGTCGAGGAGGTCCCACTTGTTGAACGCGAGAACCAGCGCGCGGCCGGATTCGACGGCGAGCTGCAGGATGCGCACATCCTGCTCGCTGAGCACCTCGTCCACGGCCAGGAGCACGACGGCGACCTCGGCCTTTTCGAGCGCGCTCTGGGTGCGCAGGGAGGCGTAGAAGTCTGCGCCCTGGGCCATGTGCTGGCGGCGACGGATGCCGGCGGTGTCCACGAAGCGCCACGTGCGCCCGCCGAGTTCGATGAATTCGTCGACCGGGTCCCGGGTGGTGCCGGCGGTGTTGTCCACCACCACGCGCTCGGAACCGGCGAGCTTGTTCAGCAGCGAGGACTTGCCGACGTTCGGGCGGCCGATCAAGGCGATGCGGCGGGGACCGCCGGAACGTTCGAGGCCCTCGATCAGGGAGTATTCCGGGAGGGTGTCCATGACGTGGTCAAGGAGGTCGGCCACGCCGCGGCCGTGCAGGGCCGAGACGGGGTACGGCTCACCGAAGCCCAGGCCCCACAAGGTTGCGGAGTCCGCTTCCTGCGCGAAGTCGTCCACCTTGTTGGCCACCATGATGACCGGCTTCTTGGACTTGCGCAGCATCTTCATGACGCCTTCGTCGGTGGCGGTTGCGCCCACCGCGGAGTCGACGACGAACAGGACGGCGTCGGCGAGCTCCACGGCCATCTCGGCCTGTTCCGCGACGCGGGCGTGGATGCCGCGGGCGTCATGCTCCCAGCCGCCGGTGTCCACTACCGTGAAGTTGCGGCCGTTCCATTGCGCCGAGTACATGACGCGGTCGCGGGTGACGCCGGGGGTGTCCTCGACCACTGCCTCGCGACGGCCCAGGATCCTGTTGACCAGGGTGGATTTGCCCACGTTGGGCCGGCCGATGATGGCCAGGACGGGGTCCAGTTTGACCGGACCGTCAAAGTCCTCGTCGTCGAAGTGGCCGCTCAGCAGGGCGGCGTCGTCTTCGTCCAGCTCGTAGTCGTCCAGGCCGGCGCGAAGGGAGGCCGCGCGGAGCTCCGCTTCGTCATCGTCCAGGGCGGCAAGGTGTTCAGCCACCTGGTCGGTGCCGGTGGGCGTGTATTCGTCTTCGCCGGCGCCAAAATTGCCGGAGGTTTGAGTCGTATCGCTCATTGCACTTTCCTTAGGTGGTGATCTGCCGGCGTCCCGGCTACTGCTTCATGACGTTCGTGCGGTGATTCCGCGTGGGGCAGGGACTGCCCGGTTCTTAGTACTGAGTCCTGGACATGGCGCGCTAGCGCGGCCCGAATTTCGGTTCCCGCCCTGTCCATTGAAACACGGCCGGTCTCACCGGGCCTGCGGCTGACGTTGATGGCCCCGCCAAAGCTGACATGCAGCAGCCGGCGGGGGGCGGGAACCGTGTCCAGGTGTTCGCCGCCGATTCTGGTGCCCAGGATGGCCACGGGAACCACGGTGGCGCCGGAGTTCAGCGCCAGCCAGGCGACACCGTTGTTGATCGCGGCGGCCTCACCGCTCCCCCGGGTGCCTTCGGGCAAAATCCCGACACACCGTCCGGCGCCGAGCAGGCTCCGGGCCGTGGCCAGGGCAGCACGGCCGCCGAGGCGGTCAACGGGAAGCTGGCCCGAGGCCGCCAGGACACGGCCGAGGAACCCGGTGAACATCTCCTGTTTGACGAGGATGTGCATGGGTCGCGGCGAGGCGCCGAACATGACGGGTCCGTCGAGGAAGCTGATGTGGTTCCCTGCGAAGATCACGGGGCCTGTGGCGGGGACGTTGGAGCGTCCCGTGACGGAGGTGCGGTAGACGATGTGGTCCAGGAGCCATCCCACGGGACGGCTCCACGCCGTCGTCCACCGGCCGGGCAGGCAGTCCTGCACGCTCGCCGGTGCTCCGGTGCCGTCAGTCACCGGGGACGGCCCGGTGCCGTGCGGTGCTCTGCTTGACAACGGGGTGATTGACAACGGTGTCCACGATGTCGAGCGCGGCCTGCACCGTCTCGTCAAAGTCCAGCTCCGAGGAGTCCAGGGTGACTACGCCGTCGGCGGCCGTGGTGAAGTTCACCACGGTGGAGTCCTTGGCGTCGCGGTGCGTGACCTGGGCAGCCAGCTGCTCGGCATTCTGGCTCCCGCCCAGCTGAATGCCGCGGCGGCGCAGCCGGGCTTCCTCGCTGGCGGTCAGCAGCATCCGGACCTCGGCCCCGGGCGCGACGACGGTGGTGATGTCCCGGCCCTCCACCACCATGCGGCGGTGGTGCTTTTCGATCAGTTCGCGCTGCCGGCGGATCAGCTCGGTCCGCGCGCCCAGGGTGGTGGCAACGGCGCTGACCGCTGCGGAAATGGCGGGTTCCCGGATGGCGAGAGTGACATCGTGCCCGCCGACGCGGACGTACTCTTCCTGCGGGTTCGTGCTGATCTCCAGCGGGAGGGTCTCCGCTGCGGTCTCGACGGCCGACGCGTCGTCCAGGTCCGTGCTGTTCTCCAGGCAGAACCACGTCAAGGCACGGTACATCGCGCCGGTGTCGAGGTAGGCCAGTTTCAGACGGCGGGCGACCTCTTTGCTGACGCTGGATTTGCCGGAGCCGGAGGGGCCGTCGATGGCGACCACAAGGCTTTTTCCGGGGCGGACTATGTCCACTGTCTCGATGAGTTCTTGAGTCATTACTGGAGTACCCGCCATCCGCGGTCGTTGAGGGCTTCTATCAAAAGATCGTGCTTGTTGGGCAACACGGAAATTTCCACCATACCCACGTTCTGTCCCGAGGAGTGGTCGAGCCGCAGGTCCTCGACGTTGACGCCGATCTCGCCGATCTCGGTCAGCAGCTTCGCGATCTGTCCCGGCGTGTCATCCACCAGGACCGTCAGCCACGAGTAGGCCTGCGGCGGTCCGCCGTGCTTGCCCGGAATCCGGGACTGGCCGGCGTTGCCCTCGCTGATCAGCTGGGCAAGATCCAGCCGGGCGCCGGGAGCGGTAGGGGCCTCCAGGGTGCCGATCAGCCGGTTGAGGTCCTCACGGACTCCGTGCAGGATCTCCACCACCTTGTCCGCGTTCGCACCCAGGATCTGGACCCAGAGGGTGGGATCGCTCGCGGCGATCCGGGTGACGTCCCGCAGCCCGTTTCCGGCCAGGGACAGCGCGTGCAGGGGCGTGCCCTGCAGGCGGCTGGCCACGAGCGAGGACATCACCTGCGGCAGGTGGGACACGAGCGCCACGGCTTCGTCGTGTTCGTCGGCGCCGAACTCGGACACGACGGCGCCAAGATCGCCCGCCAGCGCACGCGCCACGCGGATGGACTCCGGCAGGGTCTCTTCCGCCGGGCACACCACCCAAGGCATGGAGGTGAACAGCTCGCCGCGGGCGGCGACAGGTCCGGATTTTTCGCGTCCGGCCATGGGATGGGTGCCCAGGTAGCGGCCCAGGTCGGCGCCGCGGCTGCGGAGATCGGCAAGGATGCTTGCCTTCACACTCGCGATATCCACCACGACGGCGGCAGGGTAATCCTGCAGCGCTTTGGCAACGACGTCCGCCGTGACGTCCGGCGGCGCAGCCACGACGACGAGCTCCGGCTCGCCTTCGAGGCGCGCCAATGGCAGGCCCGCGCCGATGTCGACGGCGACAGCCTGGTTGGTCGGCGACGGATCCGAGAGGAACACCGCGACTCCGCGCCCCCGCAGCCCCAGCCCGATGCTGGTGCCCAGGAGCCCGGAGCCCACCACGACCACGGGGCCGTTCAGGTGGCCGCGGCCTTGGGTGCGAAAGGCGGACATGCTTACAGCCCCACGGATGCCAGCAGGTGGCCGACTTCCTGCTTGCCGAGGTTGCGGATGCTGCCCTGGCGCTGGTCGCCCAGCCCGATGGGGCCAACCTTGACCCGGACCAGGCGCAGCACGGGGAAGCCGACGGCGTCGAACAAGCGACGGACGATCCGGTTCTTGCCCGAGTGCAGTACGACCTCGATCAGCACATGCCCGGGAGTGGAGTCCACGAGCTTGAAGGAGTCCACCGAGGCGATGCCGTCCTCGAGCTCGACGCCGGCCTTCAGTTCCGCGCCCACGCCCTGGGGGAACGGCCCGCGGACCTGCACGAGGTAGGTCTTGGGCACTTCGTAGGACGGGTGCGTCAGGCGGTTGGCGAGCTCGCCGTCGTTCGTCAGGAGCAGCAGGCCCTCGGTGGCGACGTCGAGCCGGCCCACGTGGAAGAGGCGTTCGCCGTGGTGGTTGCGGACGAAGTCGCTGATGCACGGGCGTCCGTCCGGGTCCTCCATGGTGGAGACAACGCCCTTGGGCTTGTTGAAGACCATGTAGACCATGTTCTCGTCCAGCTGGATGCGCAGGCCGTCAACGTGGATCACGGCTGTCTTGGGGTCGACGCGGACGCCGAGCTCGGTGACGACCTGGCCGTCGACCTCCACGCGGCCTTCGGCGATCATTTCCTCGCATACGCGCCGTGAGGCGACGCCGGCGGAGGCCATGACCTTCTGGAGGCGGGTGCCGTCGGCGTCGTGCAGCTCAGACTGGGGCACTTCGCGGCGCGGTCCGCGGTTGCGGCCGGGCTTGCGTACCGGTCCGAGGTTCTGGCCGAAGCGTTCGCTGCCGAACGCGCGGGGACCGGCGAACTTGGCGGCGCCGGTGCGCGGCTTGGGCTTGAGGGCGCCGGGGGTACCGGGGACCTTGCCGGAGCCGGGCTTGCGCGCGGCGGCCTTGCGGGCTGCTTCCTTGCCCGAGGGCGCCTTCGACTTCCAGTCAGCGGAACCCTGGCGGGCCGCCGACGGCGCACCGTCCTGTCCCTGCAGGTCCGGATCGATGAAGGCCTCTTCGCGGGGCTTGGGGTGCTTGAAGGGGCGGTCTCCGCCGCCCTTGTATCCGGCTCCCCCACTGCGGCTGCCGCCGTATCCGGCTCCGCTGCTGCGGCCCGAGCCGCCCTGCGGCCGGCCTGAGCCCTGTGCCTTGTTTTGTCCGGCACTGCTCTGACCGGCACTGCTTTGTCCGGCACTGTTGCGTCCCGAACTGTTACGTGGTGAACCCTGGCGTCCCGCCTGTGTCATGACCCGTCCTTACGTTGTTGGCCTGCGGCCGCTGTCTCCCGACAACACCCGCCGGCCGGGCAAATTGTTCTGCCCGGTGGATACTCTTTGTGCAGGCGTGGTGCCTGCGTAAAGCCTGAATTAATACTGCTACATTCTTCCTGCGTCGTAGTATTCCTCGATCCCTTCCAGACCTGGAAGGTGGGGGGAAAGCTGCGGCAGTTCAGCCACGGAGCCGATTCCCATCCGCTCGAGGAAATACGATGTCGTGCGGTACAGGATTGCCCCGGACTCGGGATCGGTTCCCGAGTCCTCGATCAGCCCCCGCTGCGTCAGCGTCCGCACGACAGAGTCGACATTGACTCCTCGAATTGCAGACACCCGCGCCCTTGATACGGGCTGGCGGTAAGCGATGACGGCGAGCGTTTCGAGCGCCGCCTGCGTCAGCCTGGCTGTTTGTCCCTCCAGCACGAATTCGCCAACAATCTCTGCGAACTCCGCGCGGGAATAGATCCGCCAGCCTCCGGCGATATTCCGCAATTCAAAACCCCGGGGGGCGGCATTGTGGCCGACTTTCTTGCCGACTTTTTTGCCGGCCAAGGTGGCGACGTCCGCATCCGGGGCATTAACAGTATAGCCGTTATACTCACGCTGCAGTTCAGCAAGGAGGGACTCGACGACGTCGACCGTCAGGTTCAGCCCGGCGGCCAGCGCCGTGGCCGTGGCCGGTTCGTCGATCACCATCAGCACGGCTTCCAGGGCAGCGCGGGCGCCGCCGGGCAGGCTCGCAACGTCCAGGGCAGTGTCCGGTCCCGTGTCCGGTCCCGTGTCCTGCTGCGGGTCAGGCAATCGTTCGTTCACGGCTGGTCCTCGTATTCTTCGCTCAGGTTTTCACTGCTCCACTCCTGGGTATCCGCCGTCCAGTGCACGGTCAGGTCGCCGAGTGGCAGGAGCTGGTCGAAGCCCACGGCGCGGTCGCGGAAGAGCTCCAGCAGCGCCAGGAACCGCGCCACCACCACCAGTGTGGATTCGGCGTCGGCGATCAGCGCCCGGAACGTCAGCGGCGTACCCAGCCGCAACCGCTCCCCCAGCAGCTCGGCCTGTTCCTTGACGCTCACGGGCGCACCGTGCAGGTGCGCGAGGCCCACTTCCGTGGGGGCTGCCTCCTTAGGCTTGAGGGCTGCCTCGGCCAGGCCGGCGAACTGTTCGGGGGTGTGCCGCCACAGCAGTTCGGGAAGCAGTGCGGCGAAGTGCCCCTCCAGGGCAACCTGCCGGGGATACCGCCGGGCTTCAAGTTCGAGGGTCGAGCCCATCATGCCGGCGACGTGCTTGAAGGCCTTGTACTGCAGGAGCCGGGCGAAGAGGAGGTCCCGGGCTTCCAGCAGGGCGATGTCCTCGTCGTCCTCGACTTCGCCTGCGGGCAGCAGGCGGGCCGCTTTGAGGTCCAGGAGCGTGGCCGCGATGACCAGGAATTCGCTGGCCTCATCCAGCGCCCATTCTTCCCCGAGCTTCTGCAGGCCCCTGATGTACTTGATGAACTCGTCAGTGACCGTGGACAGCGCCACCTCGGTGATGTCCAGCTGGTGCTTCGAGATCAGTCCAAGCAGGAGGTCGAACGGGCCCGTGAAGTTGGCCAGCCGCACCTCGAAGCCGGGCTTCTTCCCGGCCGGCCTTGCAGATTCCGGACGGGTGTCGAGCTCCACGGGCATGTCGGGACTTGCTGGCGGAGCGAAGGCGCCTGCCACGATCCTGGCTAGGGCGCGCCGCCGCGCGAGATCAGCTCTTTGGCCAGGCGGCGGTAGGCGTCGGCACCGACGTGGTTGCCCGCGTAGGTGGTGATGGGCTCGGCCGCAACCGTGGCGTCGGCAAACTTGATGGAGCGCTTGATGACCGTTTCGAAGACCTTGTCACCGAAGGCCTCCACCAGGCGGGCGATTACCTCGCGGCCATGCAGGGTCCGGGCGTCGTACATCGTGGCCAGCACGCCGTCGACCTGCAGGCGCGGATTGAGGCGGTCCTGGACCTTGTCGATGGTTTCCACGAGCAGCGCCACGGCGCGCAAGGCGAAGAATTCACAGATCAGCGGGATGATGACGCCGTGGGCAGCCGTCAGCGCATTGACGGTGAGCAGGCCGAGTGAGGGCTGGCAGTCGATCAGGACGACGTCGTAGTCGTCCTCGACCTTTTTCAGCGCCCGGTCCAGAACCTGCTCGCGGGCCACTTCGTTGACCAGCTGCACCTCGGCGGCGGAGAGGTCGATGTTGGCCGGAAGCAGGTCAACGTTTTCCACGCCGGTCTTTTGGATGGCGTCGCGGATGTCCACTTTGCGGTCCATGAGCACGTTGTACACGGTGAGGTCGAGTTCGTGCGGATTCGTGCCGAGTCCCGCGGACAGGGCGCCCTGCGGATCGAAGTCGACCAGGAGCACGCGGCGGCCGTACTCGGCCAGGGCTGCAGCGAGGTTGATGGTGGACGTGGTTTTGCCCACGCCGCCCTTCTGGTTGACCATGGCGATGACCCGCGCAGGACCGTGGGAGGACAGCGGTGCGGGCTCCGGAAAATCGCGGTGGGGCCGCCCGGTGGGGCCCATGACGGCGTCTTCCAGATCGAGTTCGATGCCTTCCAGAGTTGCTGAACCCTGTTCGCTGCTCACGTATCTATCCACACTTTCGATGACGGTGATTGTCGTGCTTCATATTCCTGACACCGGGCTCAGGGCCCAGCACGTTCCTCCCAAGGTTACAGCGCCCGGCGCGGTATTCGACGGACCTTGACAACCGCCGTCATCTGAGCCTTGAGGTTCCGGTAGAACTCGAAGGTTCCTGCCGGGGCGGGAGGGTGTAACCACGGCCCGGCCTCCGCAGCCACGGGCCGGGCGGACAAAAAACTGCCCGGACGCTGGTCGGCGTCCGGGCAGTTTCCCGTAGCTACAGGATCAGATAGCGTCCGGGTCAGGCGTTCGCCAGGACCGGCTGGGCCGGCTGTTCGGGCTTTTCGGTGACGTCCTGCTCTGTGGTCTGCACAGCGGTGTGGCCGGCGAGCATGGTCTCTTCGTCGAAGGGCTCGGCACCGGCGAGGACACGGTCCACGCGGGGTGCGTCGATCTCCTTGACCCAGGTGCCGATCAGCACCGTGGCGACGGCGTTGCCGGTGAAGTTGGTCAGGGCGCGGGCCTCGGACATGAACCGGTCGATGCCGACGATCATGCCCACGCCGCCGAGCAGCTGAGGAGCATGCGCCTGGAGTCCGGCGGCCAGCGTGGCCAGGCCGGCGCCGGTAACGCCGGCGGCACCCTTGGAGGCGATGATCATGAAGACCAGCAGGGAAACCTGGGCGCCAAGGTCCAGCGGCGTGCCCATGGCGTTGGCGACGAAGAGCGCGGCCATGGTCAGGTAGATGGCGGTGCCGTCCAGGTTGAAGGAGTAGCCCGTGGGGACGGTGACGCCGACCACCGGCTTGGACACGCCGAGGTGTTCCATCTTCGCGATCAGGCGGGGCAGCGCGGCTTCGGAGGAAGACGTGGAGAAGATCAGCAGGTATTCCCGGCCGAGGTACCTCATGAGCTTGAAGATGCTGACGCCGGCGACCGCCTTGAGCAGGCCGCCGAGGATCACCACGATGAACAGGGCGCAGGTGATGTAGAAGGCGCCCATCAGGGTGGCCATGCTGATGATGGCCTGGAAACCGGTGGCACCGACGACGGCGGCGATCGCACCGAAGGCTCCGACGGGAGCCAGCCACATGATCATGATGAGGATGCGGAATACCAGGGCCTGTCCGTAGCCCACGGCCTTGAGGATCGGGGCTCCCTGCGGGCCCATCTTCTGCAGGGCGAAGCCGACCAGGATTGCGGCGAGCAGAGTCGGCAGCACGGGAATGTCGCCCGGGATGATGCCAAGCAGGAAGTCAACGGTGCTGTCGACCGCCGCCTTCTTGTTCGGATCGTAGGGGGCGAGCTTGAGGCCCTCGCCCGGGTGGATCAGGTTGCCCACCACGAGGCCGATCGCCAGGGCAAAAGTGGACATGACGACGAAGTAGCCGAGCGCCAGGCCACCGACCTTGCCGACGGTGGCGGCCTTGGCGATGGAACCGATGCCCAGCACGATCGTGCAGAAGATCACCGGCGCGATCATCATCTTGATGAGTTTGATGAAGCCGTCGCCCAGCGGTTTGAAGGATTTGCCGACCTCGGGGAACATCAGACCGATGACGGCACCTGCAATGACGGCGACGATGACTGCAATGTAAAGGTAGTGGGACTTGTCCAGTCCCTTGCGCTTCTTGGCCAGCGTTGCGGCCGGTGCTGCCGACTCTCCTCGTTGAGAGGCCATGGTGTTCTCCTTGGATAGGCTGGACTTTCGTGAGGCCCACTCTGTGGTCCGGTCACTGTCCGTTCTTGCGTGTACCCCCATCATTGATGACAAGGTGACGCGCATCACCCTTACGTTCATATTGGTCATGGAAGGTGTTGATGATCCAGCGCTGGAGCATCGCCCGCAGGCTGTTTGCGGCCAATCTGCTGTTCATCGTGGCGCTGACGGCCATCGTGGGCACGGCCACGTTCGTCGACGCACGCGATCATGCCTACGACGAGGCCGGACGCCGGATGGCCGGCATTGCCACCACGGTGGCCGACGCTCCCTTCGTCCTGCAGGCGGCGAGCGCCGCCGACCCGTCAGCCCTGCTCCAGCCGTATGCCTTGAAGATCATGAACGATGCCGGCGCGGATTTCGTCACGATCATGGCCCCGGACCGGACGCGGTGGACCCATCCGCGCAACGAGGAACTGGGCAAGCCGTATATCGGCTCCATCGACGCAGCCCTCAACGGCCAGGTTTTCACGGAGGTCACGGCCGGCACCCTCGGCCCGTCGGTGCGCACCATCGCCCCGGTCAAAGATGCGGACGGCAACGTACGGGCGCTCGTGGCCGCGGGCGTGACGGTCCGGACGGTAGATGTGGCGGTCTCCGGCAGGCTGCCGGCGGTGCTGGCCATCGCCCTGGCGCTGCTGGCAGTTGGTTCGCTGGCGTCCTGGCTCCTGGGGCGGTACCTGCGCCGGGTGACCCGCGGCTGGGGACCGGAGCAGCTGGGCCAGCTCTTCGCGTACTACGAATCAGTGCTGCATTCGGTGCGTGAGGGCGTGATCCTCATCGACCCGCAGGGCAAGGTGGTCATGTACAACGACCAGGCCGCCGACCTCCTGGGGCTGCCGAAGCAGTCAGCCGACGGCGCTGGCGCTGCCGGGACGAACGCTGCCGGGACGAATGCCACCGGCGAGGCGGGCGGCGGCCGCCAGACGGCCCCTTCCCTCGCGGACCTGCCGCTTGCACCCAGCCTGAAGGAACTTTTCGAATCCGGGCGGACGGCGCTCGACGAGCTTCACCTGACCGACTCCAGGGTCCTGGTGGTCAACCAGGGCCCCGCAGTGGGACCTGACACCGCCACAGGCCGCCAGCGGGGAGCGGCATCCGGCGCGCATGTTTACGGAACTGTGGCCACCATCCGCGACCGCACCGAAATCGAGTCCCTGGGCAGCGAGCTTGAAACCATGCGCACGCTCTCGGACGCCCTCCGCGCCCAGACCCACGAGCACGCCAACCGGCTCCACACCATCGTCTCGCTCATGGAACTGGGCCGGGCACCTGAGGCACTGGACTTCGCCACCAAGGACCTGGAACTCAGCCAGCGGCTGACGGACGACATTGTCAGCTCCATCGAGGAACCAGTCCTCGGGGCACTGATCATGGGCAAGGCCGCCGAGGCGCACGAGCGCGGCGTCGAACTGACCCTCAGCGCCGGCGGCTCCACGGCCGTGACCGGACTGGCCGTGCAGGACCTCGTGGCCATCCTGGGAAACCTGCTGGACAACGCCATCGACGCCGCGGCCGAGGCGCCGGCGCCCCGGCTGGTGGAACTGACCGTCGAGACCACTGGCTCCGCCGTGGAGATCACGGTGGAAGACAGCGGCCCCGGGATTGACCCCGCGGCCGTGGAAGACGTCTTCCGGCACGGCTTCAGCACCAAGACGCCAGGCCCCTTCGGGCGGGGCCTGGGGCTGGCCCTGGTACGCCAGGCCGTGCAGCGGCTGGGCGGTACCATGACAATCACCAGCCCGGCCGGGGCGCTGTTCCGCGTCACCCTGCCGGTCACACCACCGCCGTCCCCAACACCGCCGTCCACAACCCTGCCGTCCACAACAGAGGAACAGCCATGAGCGACATCCGGGTGCTCGTCGTCGAAGACGAGCCCATTGCCGCTGCGGCGCACGCCGCCTACATCGAAAGACTGGACGGTTTCACCCTGGCGGGCTCCGCGCCGGACGGGCAGTCCGCCCTGCGCCTGCTCACGGACTTCGCGGCAGCGGGCAACCCGGTGGAGCTGGTGCTGCTGGACATGAACCTCCCGGACCTGCACGGACTGGACATCGCACGGCGGATGCGGGCTGCCGGGCTGTTCGCGGACATCATTGCCATTACCGCCGTGCGGGAACTGAACATCGTACGCAGCGCTGTGGCCACCGGCGTCGTCCAGTACCTGATCAAGCCGTTCACCTACGCAACGTTTGCGGACAAACTCGCCAGCTACCGGCTGTTCCGCGAGCAGCTGGCATCGCCGGTGACCGGCGTCGCCGGGGCCCGGGCGTCCCAAAGCGACGTGGACCAGGCCTTCGCCAGCCTGCGCGCCCCGTCCGAGGTCTCGCTGCCCAAGGGCCTGGCCGTATCCACACTGGAATCCGTCCAGGACTACATCAAGGCGCAGGACGGGGCGGTCTCGGCCAGTGAGGTCATGGAGGCGCTCGGCATGTCCCGGGTCACCGCCCGGCGCTACCTCGAATACCTCGCCGACGCCGGCACAGTCTCCCGCGCGGCACGCTACGGCGCCCCCGGACGGCCGGAAAACGAATACCGGTGGACTCGGCCGCGGCCGTAGCCAGCACCGCCGGCCGTGGGGTTACTCCCCCGTCGGGCGTCACGCAGCGCAGAGTTTCGGGATGGAACTACTCCGAGGCGGCGGGGCGCAGGGTTTCGAGCAGCCGGTCGATAACGCCCGCGTCCTCGATCGTGGACGGCACCACGTAGTCGTCTCCGTCGGCGATCTGGCGCATGGTCTTGCGCAGGATCTTGCCCGAACGGGTCTTGGGCAGCGCCTCCACCACGGTGACGTGCTTGAAGTCCGCCACGGCCCCGATATCGCGCCGGACCAGGGCGATCAGGTCCCTGGCCAGCACGTCCTCGGGAACGTCCACGCCGGATTTGAGGACCACGTAGCCGCTGGGACGCTGGCCCTTGAGCGGGTCGGCGAGGCCCACCACCGCGCATTCGGCGACCGCCGGGTGCTGGCCGATCACCTGTTCCATGGCGCCGGTGGAAAGCCGGTGTCCGGCGACGTTGATGATGTCGTCGGTGCGGCCCATCACAAAGACGTAACCGTCCGCGTCCCGGTAGCCGGAATCGCCAGTGGCGTAGTAGCCCTCGAATGCCTGCAGGTAGGAGGAGATGTAGCGTTCGTCGTTGCGCCACAGCGTGGTAAGGGTGCCGGGCGGCAGCGGCAGGCCCAGCACGATGTTGCCTTCCGTGCCGGCCTCGACGTCAGCGCCCCCGCCGTCGACAATGTTGAGTCGGAACCCGGGCATCGGGACGCTCGGCGAGCCGGCCTTGATCGGCAGCTCGGCCAGGCCGCGCGGGTTGGCGCAGATGGCCCAGCCAGTCTCCGTCTGCCACCAGTGATCGACCACCGGGACGCCCAGCACCCGCGAGGCCCAGTAGAAGGTGTCGGTGTCCAGCCGCTCGCCGGCCGCGAACAGGGTCCGCAGGCTGGAAATGTCGTACTTGCCGACAAGCTGGCCCTCGGGGTCCGCCTTCCGGATGGCCCGCAGCGCGGTGGGGGCGGTGAACAGCACGTTGACTTTGTGGTCCTGGATCACCCGCCAGAACGCGCCGGCGTCGGGGGTTCCCACCGGCTTTCCTTCGTACAGCACCGTGGTGGCGCCGGCCAGCAGCGGCCCGTACACAATGTAGGAGTGGCCCACCACCCAGCCGACATCCGAGGCCGTCCACATGAGGTCCCCGGGGCCGACGCCGTAGACGTTTTCCATGGTCCACGACAGGGCCACGGCATGGCCGCCGTTGTCCCTCACCACGCCCTTGGGCGAGCCGGTGGTGCCCGAGGTGTAAAGGATGTACAGCGGATCCGTCGCCTTGACGTCCACCGGCGCGGCCGGCTCGGCGGAGGCCATCTCGGTGTCCCAGTCGAGCCACCCGGGGTGTTCGGCCGCCATGGACTCCACCGTGGCGGTGAAGCCGTCCCGGGCCTTGACCAGCACCGGGGTCCCGGGGGCATCAGCCAGGTCGAGGGCCTCGGCGACTGCGGGCAGGTATTCGATCCGGCGCGAGGGCTCGATGCCGCCGGTCGCCGTCACCACCGCCGCGGGGGCGGCGTCCCGGATCCGGGCGGCGAGCTCCTTGGGGGCGAAACCGCCGAAGACCACCGAGTGCACGGCGCCGAGCCGCGCGGTGGCCAGCATCGCGATCGCGGCCTCGGGGATCATCGGCATGTAGATCACCACGCGGTCGCCCTTGCCGACCCCGCTGCGGCGCAGCACACCGGCGAATCGGGCCACGAGCTCCGTCAGTTCCGCATACGTGTAGCTCTGCCGGGTGCCCAGCATTGCGGAGTCGTAAATGAGGGCGTCCTGCCCACCCCGGCCTTGGGCGACGTGCCGGTCCAGGGCGTTGTAGGACGTGTTCAGGACACCGTCGGGAAACCAGTCATACAGCGGCGCCCGGCCGGGATCTAGGGCCTGCTGCGGCGGCACCGACCAGGAGATCCCGCGAGCGGCCTCCAGCCAGAACTCCGCGGGTTGATCCAGGCTGCGTTCGTAGGCGGCCCGATAGCTCTTGGTGACCATGACATTCATCCTGTCCACGACGTTGTGTTGCTGCCCATGGTAGACCGGGCAGACCGGGCGGACAAGAGCCATGTATACACAGATGACCAATTTCCTAGATTCAGGCGGCAATTGCTGGGCAAAGTGGCTCTTCGTGTATACACTGTTGATGTTCCACCACGACTGTTCCACCCGATAAGGCCACTACTGAAGGAGGCAGGATGCGCGCCAGCGACAAGGCCTACGAGGCCCTGCGCGAGGACATCATCGAGTGGCGCCTCCTGCCCGGAACGGTGCTCGCGGAAGTGGAGCAGTCCGAGCGGCTGGGCATTTCACGCACGCCACTGCGGGAGGCCCTGAGCCGGCTCACAGCCGAGGGACTGACGACGACGGGCGGCCGCGGCGTCGTCGTGACCGACATTTCCCTGGACGACATCGACGAACTGTTCGAACTGCGCGAAACCCTCGAAGGAAAGGCCGCCGCCCTCGCCGCGGAGCGCGGCGACCCGGCGGTCTTCGATGCGCTCCGGCGCGAACTGCTCCGGGCCCCGGAACTGATCGGCGGGCAGGATCCGGCCCTGCACGACTACTACGGGCTGGTGGGACGGCTGGACACGGCCATCGACGCCGCCATCTCCAATGCCTACCTCGCCCAGGCCATGCGCAGCCTCCGCGTCCATCTCGTGCGCGTCCGGCGCCTGGCCGCCGACGACGCCGACCGGCTCACCGCCGCCGCCGCCGAGCACGCCGCGATCGCCGAGGCGATCGCCGCCGGCAATCCGCGGCTGGCGGAGGCCGCCACCACACTTCACCTGCACCGCAGCCTTTCCCACGTCAAAGCCACGCATACACCTCAGCAAAAGGAGCACCATGGTTAAGGAACACCACGTCCGCGTCTACAAGAGCGAGGAAAACCTGGGCCGCGAGGACCAGCTCGCCTACAAGATCGCCAAGGTCGCCGCCGATCCCGTGCCGGTCACCGACGAGGTCACCGATATGGTGATCAACCGGATCATCGACAACGCCTCGGTGGCGATCGCGTCGCTGAACCGTGCCCCGATCGTCGCGGCCCGGGCGCAGGCGCTTACCCATGGCCCCAGCACCGGCGGCAAGGGCGCCAAGGTCTTCGGCATCGAGGAACGCGTCTCCCCCGAATGGGCTGCCTGGACCAACGGCGTCGCGGTCCGCGAACTCGACTACCACGACACCTTCCTGGCCGCGGACTACTCGCACCCGGGCGACAACATTCCCCCGATCCTGGCCGTGGCCCAGCACGTCGGCTCCGACGGCCAGGACCTGATCCGCGGCATCGCCACCGGCTACGAGATCCAGGTCAACCTGGTCAAGGCCATCTGCCTGCACAAGCACAAGATCGACCACGTGGCGCACCTCGGCCCCTCGGCCGCCGCCGGCATCGGCACCCTGCTGGGCCTGGACGTCGAGACCATCTTCCAGTCCGTCGGCCAGGCGCTGCACACCACCACCGCCACCCGGCAGTCCCGCAAGGGYGAGATCTCCACCTGGAAGGCCCACGCCCCCGCGTTCGCCGGCAAGATGGCCGTCGAATCCGCGGACCGTGCCATGCGCGGGCAGACCTCCCCGGTGCCGATCTACGAAGGCGAAGACGGCGTGATCGCCTGGATGCTGGACGGCCCGGACGCCTCCTACGAGGTGCCGCTGCCGACGCCCGGCGAGGCCAAGCGCGCCATCATGGACACCTACACCAAGGAGCACTCGGCCGAATACCAGGCGCAGGCCTGGATCGACCTGGCCCGCAAGCTCCACGGCGAACACCCCGAGGTCACGGACCCGGCCAACGTCGATTCCGTGCTGATCAAGACCAGCCACCACACGCACTACGTCATCGGCTCCGGCGCCAACGATCCGCAGAAGTACGATCCCACGGCCAGCCGGGAAACCCTGGACCACTCCATCCCGTACATTTTCACCGTCGCCCTGCAGGACGGCACCTGGCACCACGTGGACTCCTACGCCCCCGAACGCGCCGGCCGTGCGGACACCGTGGAACTCTGGCACAAGGTCACCACGGTGGAGGATCCGGAATGGACCCGGCGCTACCACTCCCTGGACATCGCGGAGAAGGCTTTCGGCGGCACCGTGGAGATCACGCTCAAGGACGGCACCGTCATCACCGATGACATCGCCGTCGCCGACGCCCACCCGCTGGGCGCCCGGCCGTTCGCGCGGGAGCAGTACGTCAACAAGTTCCGCACCCTCGCCGCCGGCCTGGTGGACGACGCGGAAATCGAGCGCTTCCTCGCTGCCGCCGCCCGGCTCCCCGAGCTCGGCGCCGGCGAGCTGGACCAGCTGAACATCAAGGCTGCCGACGGCGTGATCGACCTCGCCGCCGCACCGAAGGGACTCTTCTAATGCTGTACTCGAAGGTCACGCCGGAGCAGAAGCGGGTCCGGTTCCGCGAACTCCTGGCCTCCGGCACGATCCAGCAGTTCCCCGGCGCGTTCAACCCGCTCTCGGCCCGGCTGATCGAGGAGAAGGGCTTCGCCGGGGTATACATTTCCGGCGCGGTCCTGGCCAATGACCTGGGGCTGCCGGATATCGGGCTGACCACGCTCACTGAGGTGGCCACCCGCGCCGGGCAGATCGCCCGGATGACGGACCTGCCGTCGATCGTCGACGCCGACACGGGCTTCGGCGAGCCCATGAACGTGGCCCGTTCGGTCCAGGAACTCGAGAACGCGGGCCTGGCCGGCTGCCACATCGAGGACCAGTTCAACCCCAAGCGCTGCGGCCACCTCGACGGCAAGAACGTGGTGGACCTGGACACCGCCACCAAGCGGATCCGGGCCGCGGCCGACGCCCGGCGCGACCCGAACTTCCTGATCATGGCCCGGACGGACATCCGTGCCACTGACGGGCTCGAGGCCGCACAGGAGCGCGCCAAGGCGCTCGTGGAGGCCGGTGCGGACGCGATTTTCCCCGAGGCCATGAAGGATCTGAGTGAGTTCCAGGCCATCCGCGACGCCGTCGACGTCCCGATCCTGGCCAACATGACCGAATTTGGCCAGAGTGCCCTGTTCACCGTGGAGGAGCTGGCCGGCGTCGGCGTCAATATGGTGATCTATCCGGTGACGCTGCTCCGTAGTGCCATGGGCGCTGCGGAGCGTACTCTGGAATCGATTAAGGCCGACGGAACCCAGGAGGCACAGGTTGGGAGCATGCTGACCCGTGCGCGTTTGTACGATCTTGTTGACTATGAGGCTTACAACCGGTTTGACACCGGGGTCTTCAATTTCCAGATCCCCGGAAAGTAAGCCCGCACAGAACCACCGGCCCGTGCCGGTACAGGAGTCAGAAACGAAGGAGTTTCAGCATGGCTGAACAGGACATCAAAAAGGGTCTCGCCGGCGTCGTGGTTGACTACACCGCGGTCTCCAAGGTCAACCCGGACACCAATTCATTGCTGTACCGCGGCTATCCCGTCCAGGAGTTGGCCGCCAAGTGCAGCTTCGAGGAGGTCGCCTATCTTTTGTGGAACGGCGAGCTGCCCACCGGGGATCAGCTGGCGGAGTTCAGTGCCAGGGAACGAGCCGGGCGGGCGCTGGATCCGGTCGTCAAACAGGTGATCGATGCGCTGCCCACCACCGCGCACCCCATGGACGTCTGCCGGACTGCCACGTCGGTCATGGGCGCCCGGCATCCGTTGGCGGAGGATTCCTCGCGCGAGGCCAACCTGGCCAAGGCCGTTGACCTGTTTGCCGCGATGCCGGCCGTGGTGGCCTACGACCAGCGCCGCCGGCACGGCCTGGACCTCGTGGAGCCCCGCGAGGACCTCGGTTACGACGCCAACTTCCTCTGGATGACCTTCGGCGAGGAAGCGGTCCCCGAAGTAGTTGACGCATTCAATGTCTCAATGATTTTGTACGCCGAGCACTCCTTCAACGCCTCCACCTTCACAGCCCGCGTGATCACCTCAACGCTGGCGGATCTGCATTCGGCGGTGACCGGGGCCATCGGCGCCCTCAAGGGGGCGCTCCACGGCGGCGCGAACGAGGCCGTGATGCACACCTTCGATGAGATCGGCATCCGGCCGGAGGAGTCACTGGAGGACGCCCACGTCCGGGCAAAGGCCTGGATGGAGAACGCCCTGGCCCAAAAGAAGAAGGTCATGGGCTTCGGCCACCGGGTCTACAAGCACGGCGACTCCCGGGTGCCCACCATGAAGTCGGCCCTGGACAAGATGATTGCCCACTATGGCCGGCCGGAGCTGCTGGGACTCTACAACGGGCTCGAGACCGCGATGGACGAGGCGAAGGGGATCAAGCCGAACCTCGACTATCCGACCGGACCCACGTACCACCTCATGGGCTTCGACACCGCCACGTTCACTCCCCTGTTCGTTGCCAGCCGGATCACCGGCTGGACCGCGCACATCATGGAGCAGCTGGATTCGAACTCGCTGATCCGTCCGTTGAGCGAGTACAACGGCGTCGAGGAGCGGCACCTGGCCTAGCAGGGTCCCACTTAGCGAGTACGCCAGCAGACAGAACGCGGGCCGGTCACCTTGAAGGGTGGCTGGCCCGCGGTTCTTTCGGCGCTATTTTGCGGCGAGCCGGCCCCGCTCACCCCCGTGCGGAGGGATACCGGACGGACGCAACGGTCTCGTTGTCCTCATTGAGGACCACGACGACGTCGATCGTTTCGCCGGCCAGCGCCGGGGGCAGCCAGTGCCCCGCATCCTGCCACATCCTCGCCAGGGGCAACGACGCGGCGTCGAACCACTCGGGCGTGATTTCCGGGCTCTCGGCGGCTTCGCCTTCCCACCGCCGGGTGGTGAAGAGCCGGCACGACATGTTCCAGTCGGGCCGGGCGGGAAAGATGAACTCGACGACGCCGGCATGGGCCAAGTCCTCTTGGAGCACCACTATTCCGGCCTCTTCCCAGACTTCGCGGACCACGGCCTCGGCGTCGCTCTCCCCCGGCTCCACGTGGCCTCCGATGCCGACGATCTTGCCGATGCCAAAACCCGTCCTTTTCAGGCCCAGCAGCACCTCGGTACCGGTCGCCGCGTCACGGAGCGGGAAGCAGAGGGCGACAGGCGTGAGCTTCATGTGCTCAACCCTATAGCCGCCGCAGCCTACCGATGCTATCCGGCTGCCGGACCATCGCCGACAAGCTGCGGCCGCAGTTCGACCGGAATCCCCTTTTCCGCGAATTCCTTGTCCATGGCCTGCTGCGGGGTGAGTCCTTGGTTGTTCAGCGCCTGGAACTTCCAGCTGAAAACGCTGGACCAGACCTGCCGGAAGTCGCAGAGGAAACGCCCGTTCTGCAGCCTGGCAATTTGATACCACGCGTTGCCGCCATCAAGCTGGAGCGCCCGGACCCCGTCATCGGAGATGGAATACGCAAGCCATCCGTCGGCACAGCCCAGCACGGTGTAATACGCCTGCTCGGCGGCGGGAATCGCTGTGATGGCCCGTTTCTGGTCGTTGCGCTGCTGGTCCACGTTTGCCATGCTGCACGCAACGCCGTCCGTGCTCAAGGCTCCGTGGGCGGTGCTGGCTTGACCGGGAGTGGTGGCGGGAGCGGATGGGCTTGGGGCATCCGGCGAGGGGCTGGCGGATACAGTCGGCGTCGGGATGCCCGTCTGGGCCGGCCCGGGCGCCGGCTGCGGCATCAGGTTGCCGCCGACAACCACTGCGCCAATGGTCGCTGCAGCGGCCAGAGCAGTCGCGGCCGCAGCCCGCACGGTATTGCGTCGTGCCGGAGTGCGCCCTGCCAAAAGGACGACGTTCGGATCCGTGGAAAATACGCTCGAGCGGGCAGGGTCGCTTCCCGGCGCTGCGCCCGGTTCTCCGACGCGGGGTTTGGCATCCTTCATGAGCTGTTCGATGCGGTCCATGGCTAGTCCTTCCGTTCGGTCATGAGATGTGACGGGGCAGCTTTCGCGAATGCCCGGCGTGCCCGGTGCAGGCGGACGGCAGCGGCGGAGGACGAACATCCCAGAGTCTGCGCCAGTTCAGCGATGGTCAACTCATCCCAGTAGCAGAGCATGAGGACCTCGCGGTCCCGCTCCCTGAGCTGCACCAGCACATCTGTCACGGCGGCCCGTTGTTCATCGTTTTCCTCGGGGACTTGGCCTCGGACCTCGTCTTTCAGTCGCTCGAGAAGTTCCTGGCGGCGACGGCGGCCTTTGTACTCATTGCCGATCACGTTCCGGGCCGTTGCCAACAGCCAGCCAATGCCGGGCGGTTCGGGTAACTCCTTTTCCCAGGCAATCCTGAAGACGTCCGCGGCCAGTTCCTCGGCGCGGTGCCGGTCACTGATACGGCAGGCTATATAGCGGTAGACCCGCGCGGAGTGCTGGGTGTGCAGATCAATGAACGCTTGCTCTTTGGCAGCCAACATGGTGGTTCCCCCGGACATCGATGACTTGTTCTTGATGCCTAAGTGTCCTGTGACCTGTATTTTCTTACACGGGCCAGCAAAAAGTTCGCAGGAACCGGCACGATGTGCCGAAACCGGCTGACTTTGTCTTAGCCCAGGGCGCGGGGGTGCGCGGCGGCATAGATCTCCCGCAGCGTATCGGCCGTCACCTGCGTGTAGACCTGTGTGGTGGTCACCGAGGCGTGTCCCAGCAGTTCCTGGACCACGCGGACGTCGGCGCCGCCCTCCAGCAGGTGGGTGGCGAAGGAGTGCCGCAGGGTGTGCGGTGACACGTCTTTGGTGATGTTGGCTTTGTCCGCCGCAGCCTTCAGGATGGTCCAGGCGCTTTGCCGGCTGATCCTGCCGCCGCGGGCGTTCAGGAACAGCGCCGGGGTGCCCTTGCCCTTGGCGGCCAGCAGGGGCCGCCCGCGGACCAGGTAGGCGTCAAGGGCGCGTGCCCCATAGGATCCCAGCGGGACGAGGCGTTCCTTTGAGCCCTTGCCGAAGAGCCGGACGATTGCCGGGCCACCGCCTTCACCTGCCTCCCGGGAGGTCTGCAGGGAGATGTCGTCAACATCCAGGCCCACGGCTTCGCTGATGCGGGCACCGGTGGAATAGAGGAACTCGAGCAGCGCACGGTCCCGCAGGCCAGTTGCCGTGTCCGTGCCGGCCGCCTCGAGGATCCTGGTGACCTCGCCGACGCTGATGGCTTTCGGCAGCCGTTTGCCGGGCATGGGCGGGTGGACATCGCTGGCGGGGTCGGTGGGTGTGACGCCTTCGAGCGCCCAGAATTTGTGGAGGCCGCGCACTGCCACGACTGTGCGCGCCGCGGACCGGACGCCCAGGGAGGAGCCGCCGTCGGAGCCGTCGGAGAGCGCCTGGACGAATCCGGTGACGTCGTGGCGTGTGACCTCCGGCGGGCGCTGGCGTCCGGACCGGGCGAGGTGGCTCGCGTAGCGGGCCAGGTCGCGCCGGTACGCGGCGAGGGTGTTTGCCGCGAGTCCGCGTTCCACACTCATATGCTGCAGGTAGTCAGTCACTGCGCGGTCAATCGCGGTGAGCGGCCGCGCGGGCGGGCGTTTGGGAGCGGCTGACGCCGCCGGGGCCGAAGGTTGCGCGGGCGCCGGCCCGGGGGCCGGAAGTTGCGCAGGGGCCGCCGGATCCAGCCTTGGGGTTTCGGCGATCAGCGCGTCGGTCATCGGCGCTGGCTGGGATGGGCGGGCCAGGGTGCGTCGGCCGGGCGGAGGCTTTCGAAATCGTCAGCGCGTGCGGCGGCCGCGGCCAGCACGCCGACGACGGCGGACGGGTTGTGCAGGCGGCCGTCCAGCACCGCCAGTACGGCTTGGTCCAACGGCGTCCAGTGCAGCTCGATCTCGGCTTCCTCGTCGGTGCGGACGTGCCGCTCATGGCCCGGCACCTCGCTCAGGCCGCGGGCCAGGTAGATGCGGATGGCCTCGCTGGAGGAACCCGGCGAGTTGAAGAAGTCCGCCAGCACGTTCCAGCGGTCCGCTACGAGGTCCGCTTCCTCGGCCAGTTCGCGGGCCGCGCCGACGACGAAGTCCTCGCCTTCGACGTCGAGCAGCCCGGCGGGGATCTCCCAGAGGTCCATGCCGACGGGGTGCCGGTACTGCCGGAGCAGCAGCACGTCGCCGGCGTCGTTCATGGGGAGAATGGCCACCGCGCCGGGATGGTCGATGTAGTCCCGGACCAGGGTGTCGCCGTCGTCGTTGAGCTGGAAACTGTCGCTGACGACGTCCCAGATCCTGCCTTCGTAAACCTTCCGGGAAGACAAAAGACGGCGCGGGCTCGGCTCATCCGAAACCTGCCGTGCAGCATTGGGGGTCTCAGACATACCGGGCATCGCGCCGTCCTTTGATTCAGTTGGAAATTACTTGGACACTGCTGCCGACGAGGGCTTGGGCGCAGGGGCCGGGGCATCGGCCTTCGCACTGTCCGTCTTGGCGCTGGCGCTGATGGTGGCAGCGGGCGCAGAGTCGGCGGCCTGCTGGTGGCCCAGGGCGGCCTTGATCAGGCCCGCGAACAGCGGGTGCGGGCGCGTGGGCCGCGAGCTGAGCTCGGGGTGCGCCTGCGTGGCCACGTAGTACGGGTGGACGTCGCGGGGAAGTTCCACGAACTCGACCAGCTTGCCGTCGGGCGAGGTTCCGGAGAAGCTCAGGCCCTTGGCGGCAATCTGCTCGCGGTACTTGTTGTTGACCTCGTAGCGGTGCCGGTGACGTTCGCTGACATTCGTGGCGCCGTAGGTTTCGGCGACGACGGATCCTTCGTCCAGCTTGGCCTCGTACAGGCCCAGGCGCATGGTGCCGCCGAGGTCGCCCTTGCCGTCAACGATGTCCAACTGCTCTTCCATCGTGGCGATGACCGGGTACTTGGAATCCGGCTCGAACTCGGACGAGGACGCGCCCTCGAGGCCAACCACGTTGCGGGCGTACTCGATCACCATGCACTGCAGGCCCAGGCACAGGCCCAGGACCGGGAGCTTGGTTTCGCGGGCATACTTCAGGGCGCCAAGTTTGCCTTCGAGGCCGCGGATGCCGAAGCCGCCCGGAACGCAGATGGCGTCGACGCCGGCCAGGGACTGCACAGCGCCCTCGCGGGTTTCGCATTCGTCCGAGGGGACCCAGCGGATCTTGACCTTGGTGTCGTTGGCGAAGCCGCCGGCGCGCAGGGCCTCCGTGACGGACAGGTAGGCGTCCGGCAGGTCGATGTACTTGCCCACGAGCGCGATCTCAACCTCGTGCTTCGGGTTGTGGACGGCGTCCAGCAGCTTGTCCCAGCTGGTCCAGTCCACATCCTTGAACGGCAGGTCCAGGGCGCGGACGATGTACGAATCCAGGCCCTGGGAGTGCAGGGTCTTCGGGATGTCGTAGATGCTCGGGGCGTCCGGGCAGCCGATCACGGCGTCGATGTCGACGTCGCACATGCGGCCGATCTTGTCGCGCATCGGCTGCGGGACTTCGCGGTCCGAACGGATCACGATTGCCTCCGGCTGGATGCCGATGGAGCGCAGCGCGGCAACGGAGTGCTGCGTCGGCTTGGTCTTCAGCTCCTGCGAGGGGCCGATGTACGGCACGAGGGAAACGTGGAGGAAGAAGACATTTCCGCGGCCGATGTCCTGGCGGACCTGGCGGGCGGATTCGAGGAACGGCTGGGACTCGATGTCGCCCACCGTGCCGCCGATTTCGGTGATGATGACGTCCGGGGCGTTCTTGCCCTCGGCGGGCAGCCGCATGCGCCGCTTGATCTCATCGGTGATGTGCGGGATGACCTGGACGGTGTCGCCGAGGTATTCGCCGCGGCGCTCCTTGGCGATGACCGTCGAGTAGACCTGGCCGGTTGTGACGTTGGCCGATCCTTCGAGGTTTTCATCGAGGAAGCGCTCATAGTGGCCGATGTCCAAGTCCGTCTCGGCGCCGTCGTCGGTAACGAAGACTTCGCCGTGCTGGAAGGGATTCATCGTGCCCGGATCCACGTTCAGATAGGGATCGAGCTTTTGCATTGTTACAGACAGACCGCGTGCCCGCAGAAGGTGGCCGAGGCTCGAAGCCGTCAGTCCCTTACCGAGCGAGGACGCTACACCACCGGTGACGAAGATGTGTTTGGTCGTCTTGGACGAGCCCGGGAACCGGGAATTTACACGAGAGTTTGATCGCTGCACCACGGGGTTTGAGCTTATCATCAATTCGGCCTTCCACGGGCTCCCTGGCGGGATCCCGATGTGATTGTTGTCCTAGCAGCGGCACCCGCGGAACTCCGTGCGGAAGTCCCGGCGACCCCGCCTAGATTTGCGGCAGGAGTTTGGCGTCGTCCAGCAACTCCTGGGCGTGGGCCTGCGCCGACTCCGAGTCCTCCTGGCCGGCGAGCATGCGGGCCAGCTCGCGGACGCGCTCGGCCTCATCCAGCAGCTGCACGTCGCTGGAGGTGAATCCCGTGGCGGTAGCGCCGTCGGCGCCCCGCACGGAGGTCTTGGTGACCCTGATGTGCTGGTCCGCGAACGCGGCCACCTGCGGCAGGTGGGTCACCACAAGGACCTGGACGTGCCGTGCCAGCATCGCCAGCCGGCGGCCGATCTCGACGGCGGCCCGGCCGCCCACGCCGGCGTCGACCTCGTCGAAGACGAACGTCGGGACGGGATCGACAGCGGCCAGGACCACCTCGATGGCGAGCATGACGCGGGAGAGTTCACCGCCCGAGGCGCCCTTGCCCAACGGCCGGGCCGGCGCACCCGAGTGCGGCTGCAGCAGGAACGAGATGTCATCTGCCCCGAACGGTCCCAGCTGGCCGGCGGGCTCGAGGTTGATGACCAATGTGGCATCGGCCATGGCCAGCGCCTTCAGCTCCGCACTGACCCGTGCGGAGAGGTCCTTCGCGGCCTTGGTGCGCGCCTTGGTGATCGCTGAGGCCTTCTTCGTGAGCTCGGCCTCGGCCCGGGTCACCTCGGCGTCCAGCGATTCGATCCGGGTGGAGTCGTCCTGCAGTTCCTCGTACCGGGTCCGGGCTTCCTCGGCCCAGACCAGCACCTCGTCGATGCTCGGCGCGTACTTGCGCACAAGCTTGGCCAGCGCGGCCCGGCGGTCCTCGATCTCTGCCAGCCGTTCCGGGCCCTCCGTGTCAAGGGCGGCCTGATAGCTGGCGAGCTCCGCGGCGATGTCGTTGAGCAGGAAGCCGACCTCGGCCAGGCGCGCCGCGGCTGAGCCCAGCTCCTCGTCGTGTTCGGCAACGTGCTCCAGGGTGCGCTTGGCGGCGTCCACCAGGGTGGTGGCGTCGGCATCTTCGCCAAAGTCCTCGGCGATGAGCGCCTGGTGGGCGGTGCTGGCCGCGATCCGCAGTTCCTCGACGTTGGCCAGCTTCACTGCCTCGGCTTTCAGGGCGTCGTCCTCCCCCGGCTGGGGGTCCACGGCGTCGATCTCGGTGAGGGCAACCTGCAGCGACTCGGCCTCGCGGAGGCGTTCACGGGCGGCGCTGCGCAGGGCGTCCAGCTCGCCCTGGCTGGCGTGCCAGTGGGCGTAGAGGTCCTGGTAGGCGGCCAGCGTTCCCGCGAGGCTGTCGCCCGCGAATTTGTCCAGGGCGCCGCGTTGCGCCACCGGGCTCTTGAGCCGGATCTGGTCCGACTGGCCATGAACCACCACAAGGGTTTCGCCGATTTCGGCGAGCACGCCGACAGGCGCGGCCCGTCCGCCCAGATAGGCGCGGCTGCGGCCGTCGGCTCCGACGCTGCGGGCAAGCAGCAGTTCAGCACCGCCGTCGAACTCCTCGACGTCGGCCCCGGCCTCCCGGGACCGGGCGATGGCGGCATGCCCGGCGTCGAGCTTCAGCACCGCCTCCGCGGAGGCGCTCTTCGCGCCGCTGCGGACCGCTCCGGCGTCGGACCTGGCACCGAGGAGCAGTCCGACGGCGGTGACCACCATGGTCTTGCCGGCGCCGGTTTCACCGGTCACGACGCTGAGGCCCGGGCCCAGGGGCAGGGTGGCGTCGGTGATGACGCCGAGGTCGCGGATTCGCAGTTCTTCAAGCATGGTTCACTTCTCGGTTGAGGGATCTGGCGATGGATCGGGCCCGTCGCCGGGTACTGCGTCGCCGGGTCCTGCGTCGTGCGGCGAGGGCAGCGGCGGCATGGGGCGGGGCGTGCGGATGATCGGGACGGGTCCGGTGTGAATGGCCTTGGCCTGCGGCATGGGGCCGCGCCAGCCCTGGATGGGGAGCTGGAACTTGCGCACAAGCCGGCCGGAGAAGGGGGTCTGGTGTGTCCTGGCCAGCCGGACGGGCGTGGCGGAGCGGGTCACTTCTACGCGCGCGCCGGGCGGCAGGTCCACCGAGCGGCGGCCGTCGCACCACAGGACGCCCTGGGCATCGGTACGGTTCAGGATCTCCACGGCGAGCCGGGACCGGGGAGACACCACGAGCGGCTTCGCGAAGAGGGCATGGGCGCTGATCGGCACAATCAGCAGGGCCTCCACCTCGGGCCACACGACGGGGCCGCCGGCGGAAAACGCGTACGCCGTGGATCCGGTGGGCGTGGCCAGGACCACGCCGTCGCAACCGAAGGAGGTCAGGGGGCGTTCGTCGACTTCCGTGACCACCTCCAGCATCCGTTCCCGGTTGCCCTTTTCGATCGCGGCCTCGTTGAGGGCCCAGGTGTGCCAGATCTTCTGCCCGCGGACCCAGACCTGGACGTCGATCGTCATGCGCTCCTCCACCGTGTAGTCACGGCTGGCGATCCACTCGACGGTCTGGGCGAGGTCGGCCCGCTCACTTTCGGCCAGGAACCCCACATGGCCCAGGTTCACGCCGAGCAGCGGCACGTCGACTTCCCGGACCAGCTCGGCAGCGCGGAGGATGGTGCCGTCCCCGCCCAGCACCATGACGAGTTCCACCTCGGGCAGCTTCACGTGGTCGTGCAGGACCTCCACAGGGTGGTCGAGCCGGCCGAAGAACCGGACCATGTCCCCGAGCTCGTTCTCCTGCAGCACCGGGACCAGACCGGAATCATGCAGCAGGGCGCACGCCTCCCAGGCAGCCTTGAGGGACTCCTCGCGCCCTGTGTGGGCAAGGATGAGGACACGCCTGCTCATCGGGTTCCGCCTTCTGGTGGTACTAGTGGTTCGGCCAGATTGTTCCGAGCAACGCAGCAACGGCTGCGTCCCGCTCCTCGATCTTAGGCGGGACTTCCGACATCGCGCGTTTTATCCACAGGAAGTATTCGACATTGCCGTCCTGTCCCGGCAGCGGGCTTTGGGCGAGGCCCCGCAATTCGAGGCCCGCGTCCACGGCGGCGGCAGCCACCTTGGTCACGGCGAGCCTGCGCTCCCGCTCCGAGGTGACCACGCCGGTCCGCCCCAGCCGGTCCTTGCCGATCTCGAATTGCGGTTTGACCATGAGGACAAGGTCACCACCGGGCACCGTGCAGGCGGCGAGCGGCGCCACCACCAGGGTCAGCGAGATGAAGGACAGGTCAGCCACCGTCAATGCGGCCGGTCCACCGATTTCCCCTGGCGTCATGTACCGGACGTTGAGGCCCTCGTGGACGGCAACGCGCTGGTCGTGCCTGATTTCCGGGACCAGCTGGCCGTGCCCGACGTCTACGGCCACCACGTGGGCGGCTCCGCGGCGCAGCAACACATCCGTGAACCCGCCGGTCGAGGCACCGGCGTCGAGGCATCGTTTGCCGGCGACGTCGACGGCGGGAAAGGCATCCAGCGCGCCGGCAAGCTTGTGCCCGGCCCGGCTTACGTAGCCGTCCTCAGCGGAGGCCCGCACGTCCAGCGCCGCGTCATCCGGGATTTGCAGTGAGGCCTTGGCGAGGATCTCGCCGCCGGAGCTGACTTTTCCCTCGGAGATGAGCCGGGCGGCATGCGTCCGGGACCGTGCCAGCCCCCGGCTGACAAGTGCCTGGTCCAGCCGGCTCACGATCCCCCGTCCCCTGCTGCATGGATGCGGCGCGCCGCGCCCGCGTGGCCGGCCACGTCCTCGTTTAGGGCCTCCAGCAGGGCATCGTGCATGCCGGCATAGACTTCGCCGTGTCCGGACACCGGCGCCTGCCGCACGGCCGCGAGGCGGTCCAGCACGGCACTGACGGCCGGGTCTTGGACGTGCTGTGACGGCAGATCGGGCCAGGCGACGCCGGCCTCGGTCGGGGCGCCAGCCTCAGCCGCCTCGTGAGCCTCGTGGTTTGGATCCTGGTTCAGCTCGGTCATAGGTCCAGCCTAGTGATCGAGCCACTCGAGGACCGGGGCCAGCGCGCTGGTGGTCTCGGGGTTCGCGGCCCACCATGCCGAGCAGGCGGCACGCCATGAATCGAGGTCGGCGGGGTCGCCGCTGATGTGGACCGACTGCCCCCGCACGATTGCCGAGGCCGTGCCGCTGCTGTACCGCCCGGCGTCGTGCTCCACGGAAGGGTACGGCGCGTACAGGCCGGTGAGATCATTGATGAGAAAATCCGGGCGCTCCACGGACCGTGCGGCGAGGATCGATTCCCTAGTGTCCACGCCGGTCAGCACAGCCACCGTGGCGAAACCGGCGTTGTTGCCGCCCAGGATGTCGGTGTCCAGGCGGTCACCGACAACCAGCGGCCGGTCGGCGGACAGCCGCTTGGCGGCCGTATGGAACAGCGGCGCCTCGGGCTTGCCCGCCACAATCGGGGTCTTGCCGGTCGCGGCCGCCACGGCCGCCACAAGCGTCCCGTTCCCCGGGGCAATGCCGCGCGCCTGGGGAATGGACCAGTCGGTGTTGGTCGCCACCCAGAGGGCGCCGCCGGCCACGACGTACGACGCCTCCGCGAGGTCTTTCCACCCGATGTCCGGGCTAAAGCCCTGCACGACGGCGACAGGGTTGTCCCCCGCGCCGCGGACGGGAACCAGGCCCACCAGCTCAATTTCCTGGGCCAGCGCGGCGCTGCCGGTGATCAGCACGTGCGACCCGGCAGGCAGCATCGAGGCCAGAAGCGCCGCCGCCGCCTGAGAGGAACTCACCACCTGGTGATCCTCGGCAGGGGCTCCGAGGTCGCGCAGGTGTTGCGCTACCTGCGCCGGGGAGCGGGAGGCGTTGTTGGTGACGTAGCCCAGCCCGACGCCGACGCCGGCGAGCCGGCACAGCGATTCCACGGCCCCGGGGATGGCATGGGGGCCGGCGTACACCACGCCGTCGAGGTCGGAGAGCAGGGCATCAAACGTGGAGATCAGTGCCGTGTCGCCCATGCGGCTAGTCCTCGGCCCGGTCATGCCGGGCGGCCTCGGAGTCGTCCAGGAATTCCTGATCCGCTTCGGCCTCTTGGGCCTCCGGTTCGCCGCCGGCGTTATCGAGCACTTCTGATTCACTCAGCACGTCGGCTTCCACCGAATCCTGGTCGGACTCGGCGTCGTCGGACTCGAAGTAGTCCCCTTCGGCGTCGTCGGCGCTGTGGTCGATGGCGCTGTGGTCGATGGCGCTGCCGTCGGTCGCGTTCAGGCCGGCCGCCTCAGCTGCGGCGACGGTGGTTTCCGCGGCGGCAGCAGCACCGGCGGCACGCGGGGCGCGCTCTTCGGTGCCGGCGTGCGTGTCGGCATTCTCCTGCTCGCGGAGCCGGCGCTGCCGGTTCTCCTCACGGGCTTCCTCTTCCTCGTCCCAGCCGAGGTCGATGATGTCAGGGTCCTCGTCCTCACCCAGGCCCAGTGCGTTTTCGGCCACGACGGCCTGGCGCTGCCACTTCTCGGCCTCAGCCGCGCGGCCGGCTGCCGTCAGCGCATCAGCGTACGCGCGGAACAGCCGGGGGCTGTAGGAAAAGGCCCGGTTGATGTCCAGCAGCGGGATCTCCAGCTCGGAAACCGCGGCGTCGAACTGTCCGAGGTCGGTGCGGGCACCGGCTGCCACGATCGCCAATTCCACCTTGCCCGGGGCGTCGAGATCCTTGGCTTCCTCGGATCGGGCCATGTCCAGGGCACGGTCCGGACGGCCAAGGCCCCGCTCGCAGTCGGCCATGACCGGCAGGTGCATGTTGGAGCCGCTGATCCGGCGGTAGGTGCGGAATTCCCGGAGAGCCTCACCATAGTGGCCGGCCGCGTAGGCGGTCAGGCCGACAGCTTCGCGGACGGACGCAAGGCGTCCGCCACGGCGGCTGGCTGCCAGGGCATGCTGGAAGGCAAGCTCAGGTTCCTCGTCAAGGAGCCGTCCGGCCATGACAAGGTGGCGGGCCACCCATTCGGCGCTGGTGCCTTCGAGAGTCTTGATCTGGTGCTGGGTGGCGCGGTCAAGTTCCTTGCCCGTGACGTCCTCGTCGATCTGCGGTGAACGCTCCCGGTCGGGACGGTTGGCGCTGCGGAGATCGCGCGCGTTGGGCACGCGTACCGGACGGTCCTCGGGACGGTCGCGACCATACTGGCGCGGACCTGACTCGCCACGGTCGAAGCTGCGTGCGGGACGGTCCTCGCGGCTGCCGAACGGCTTGCGGTTATCGCCGGCGCCGTAGGGCTTGCGGTCACGGTCGCCGCCGCCGAAACTGCGCTGGCCGCCACCCTCACGCGGGGCACGATCACCGTACGGCTTGCGGTCACGATCGCCACCACCGCTGTACGGCTTACGATCGCCATAAGACGGACGGCTATCGCCACCGAAGCTGCGCTGGCCTCCACCTTCACGCGGGGCACGATCACCGTAAGGCTTACGCTCACCGCCGGCGCCGCCGCTGTACGGCTTACGCTCACTGCCCCCGAAACCACGCTGATCCCCGCCCTCACGCGGGCCGCGATCACCATAGGGCTTGCGGTCACGATCGCCACCACCGCTATACGGCTTACGATCGCCACCACCGCTATACGGCTTACGATCGCCATAAGACGGACGGCTATCGCCACCGAAGCTGCGCTGGCCTCCACCTTCACGCGGGGCACGATCACCGTAAGGCTTACGCTCACCGCCGGCGCCGCCGCTGTACGGCTTACGATCACTGCCCCCGAAACCACGCTGATCCCCGCCCTCACGCGGGCCGCGATCACCATAGGGCTTACGCTCGCCACCCGTGTACGGCTTACGATCCCCGCCACTGTAAGGCTTGCGGTCACGGTCCCCGCTGCCGTAGCTGCGCTGGCCGCCACCCTCACGCGGAGCACGCTCACTGTAGGGCTTGCCTTCACGGTCTTCCCTGGAACGGAACCCGCGAGGATCGCCGCCCGAGTTGCTCGTGCCGCGGAAAGGGGCTCCGCCGGAGTTGTCGCGGGCCTTGCCGCCGCGGTTGCCATCGTTGTGATCAGCCATGCTGGGATCCTCCTGTTGCGAGCTGACCACTGGCGCAATCGCAGCCGCTCTGTTCCGTGTTTCGTTTCCTACGCAACCCGAAATCAAGCGCTTCGAAGTCCGTACATCTCCATCAATTCTAGGCGAGCGACACGCCACCGGCTAACGGCAGCGGGTCTATCGGACCCGCGGTGGCAAGTCTCACAACCTCAGCCGCAAATCTCTCCGTGGCGGCGGCCGGCGGGCAGCGCTGGTGGCCCAGACCCTGTTTTGGGCCTGGTCGGGAGACGCCGGCGACGTGGTTGGAGGTCCTGGATCTCCATGATGTTTGGGGGGAGGCTTGCAGTTGAGCCATTTGCACGGTGATGCCCTACCCGCACAGCGGAGGCCCATTCCAATCACCGTCCCTCGCCGACCGGGGCGCCTTTCAACACGATTCCGACCCCTGGGCCCGGTAACCGCGGCGTGTCCAGGTCAAAGTGCCCCCGGACGGCATCCTGCGGACGAGTCCGTGGGCGATCGAGCCCAGAAGCCCAGAGTCCAGTAGCTCAGAGTCCAGGCACGAAACTCGTGACACACCCGGGATTTACAAACGTATTTGTCCTACTAACCCGGATTTTTTKTTTTGGGGGTTAAATGCGGGAGGACCCCCAACCTGTGGTTGGGGGTCCTCGACCGTTAATGGTGTTCCGGCGGTGACCTACTCTCCCACACCCTCCCGGGTGCAGTACCATCGGCGCTGTGGGTCTTAGCTTCCGGGT
>NZ_JBFRGZ010000016.1:0-115774 GCF_052115605.1 Arthrobacter sp. 2MCAF15
AGACCTTCACCGGCTGCGTGGCCGGCTCGGCGGGGTAGGCGAAGTACGCATCCGTCGTGCCCGTTTTCACGTCCTGCAGGGCCTGTTGCGGGTCGGCCGCTTTCCGCCCGCCCATGGCCGTCGCGATGCCATCCGAGATCAGCCCGGAGGCGTCGGTGTAGGTGAAGGACATGGCCGCGGTCTTCTGGGCGTCCTCGCTGGCCGCGGATGAGGAGTTGCTGAGGTAGACCAGGCCGAACACGATCGCCATCAGCACGGGAATCGCCAGGGTGGCGATCCAGAAGCGGCGTTTTTTCACGGTGCGGGTGAATTCGAACCCGACGACGGTGCCGAGGTTGTGACCGGCGAAGGGTYGCTTGGGCGTGGGCGGCGGGGTGGCCGGCGCCGGGGCGGGGGAGGGGAGCTGCGTGGAGGTTTTCTGTGTCATGGGGTTTTTATGCCTCCGCCATGTCGTGGGTTTCGCCGTAGACCTTGATGAAGACCTCGTCCAGGGACGTCCTGGCGGTGGTGAAGGACTTCACGGCCACGCCGTGGGCGATGAGCTCGCGCAGGACCGCCGCTTCGTCGGCGCCGGGTTTGGGGGAGAGCTCGGCGTGCCCGCCGCCGGCACTGACAATGTCATACAGGGCAGACGAGGTCAGGGTCCCGGTGTAGGTGAGCCGGTAGACGGTGCCGCCGAACTGTTCCTGGACCTCGGAGACGGTGCCGTAGGCGCGGGAGGTCCCGTCTTTGAGCAGGATCACCCGGTCGCAGAGCCGTTCGACTTCTTCCATCTGGTGGGTGACCATGATGACGGTCGCGCCGGCGAGTTTCTGGTCTTCGATGATGTCCATCAGCAGGCGCCGGTTGACCGGGTCGAAGCCCTTGGTCGGTTCGTCCAGGATCAGCAGTTCGGGGTCGTTCATGATGGTCACGCCGAGCTGGATTTTCTGCTGCTGCCCGCCGGAGAGCTTATCCAGCCGGGTGGTGGCCTTGTCGGCGAGGTCGACCCGTTCCAGGTAGTCCCGGGACCAGGCTTTCGCCCGGGTCTTGTCCAGGCCCTTGAGCCGGCCGAAGTAGACCATCACATCCAGCACGGACTCTTTCTTGTACAGGCCGCGTTCCTCGGGCAAATAGCCGAGGCGGGCCCCGTCCTGGGGGGTGAAGGGTTTGCCCCCGATGTGCAGGGTCCCGGCGGTTGGCTGGTAGATACCCAGCAGCGCCCGGAGGGTCGTTGTTTTGCCGGACCCATTGCTGCCGAGGAACCCGAAGGTTTCCCCGGCCCGGACATCGAAGGAGAGGTCTTTGATGACCGTCGCGTCTCCGAAGTCCATCCGGAAGTCTTTGATGTGTACCAGCGGCTCGGTGGCCGTGTCCCCCAGCGTCATGGCAACACTCTAACCGGCGTGCCGTCGCCAGTGAGGAACCGGCCCGGAGGCGGAAGCTGGCGGGGGGTCATTAGCCTGCCGCCTGCCGTCCGGAAGCCGGTGGTCCACCGCAGCTCTCCGCTGACTGGGAACGGGCCGGCTAACGACTGGAGATGACGGCCCCACCACAGTACGGCTGTCAAAAAGCGAAAGCAAAAACTGCCTAAAATTCAACGAACAAGTGCTATTCATTCAGTTGAATGATTGCTAGAATGGACGTAGCAGGTCAGCCGGACGAACGAAACCAATTGAGATACGAAACCAGGTGCTGAAATGACCATCACCATCTACACCAAGCCCGCCGGGTGCTTCGGCTGCACGAAGACGAAGCAGAAGTTCATCGACGCCGGCGTCGCCTTCACCGAGGTCGACGTGACCACCAACCAGGCCGCCTTCGAGTACATCACCGAAGAGCTTGGCTACTCCCAGGTGCCCGTCGTGGTCTACGACAAGGAGAGCAGCGAAGACCACTGGTCAGGGCTGATCCCGGTCAAGATCGCCCGGGTCATCGAGATCGAAGCCGCCGTGCGTCAAGGTGCCTTCACATGAGTCGCGGGGATAGCATCACGGTTATCGGCAACGTCACCGCCGACCCTGAGCTGCGGTCCACGGCATCCGGGACGGCCTTCGCCCGCTTCACCATCGCCTCCACCCCCAGGACCTTCGACGCCGGCACTGGAAAGTGGATCGACGGGGAAACACTTTTCCTGCCCGCCACGGCATGGCGGGGCATTGCCGAACACGCGGCCGCGTCCCTTACCAAGGGCATGCGCGTGATCGCCACCGGCGCCCTGAAGCGCCGTTCCTTTACGACGACGGCGGGGGAGGCGCGCACCGTCGTCGAGCTCGAGGTCGAGGACATCGGTCCGTCCCTGCGCCACACCACCGCGGAGGTCACGCGTACCGGTCCCGGCCCGGAACAGGACGAGGAGCACCCGCCGGACAGGTTCAGCCTGTCTCCCCGGGACTACGGGGACGACGATGCGTGGTTCGGCCTAGCAGCCAATCCCACCGGTAATATCGACGTCCCGTCCCCCGAGACTGAGCCGGCCCTCTAGATGGCGCGCATCCCGGCCTCCGGAGAAGGAGTTCAGCTGGCCCGGTGTCGTGCTGGCGTTGGCAGGTGTGTTCCCGCTGGTTTTCTACCCCTCCGGCTCGTTCTGCTGGACCGGCTCTCAGGAGCCACGCCGGAACCAAAGTATTCATGAGCGGGGCACTGCGTGAGGGAAGATCAACGGGATGAAGAAGATCGCGGCATTCACGCCGTATTTCACAGAGGACGAGGCCGGGCAGGTCCGTGCGGCGTTCCTGGCCGCCGGTTACCTGGAGGGGGACGCGTCCGTGTCGGACTTCATCGTGCGGGCCACGATGCGGGAAGTGAAGCGGCTGCAGCGCCGCCACAACGCCGGCCGTGCATGGGCCCCTGTCCGGGCCGGCGGACTGCGCCGCGGACAACGCACCAAAGATGAACTGAAACACCGGAACGAGGGAACCTGATGATGGCACGACGGACCGAGGACACCGACGCGCCGCCGACGCTCATGGCTGGTCCGGCGCTGCCCAGGATGCTGACGCTGGATCAGGTGAAGGAGGTCCTGAACGTCAACACGCCTTTGGTGTATGCGCTGGTGCGCAGCGGGGAACTGCGGGCCGCGCAGTTCGGCGGCCGGAACGTCTGGCGCGTCCGGGAAGATGACCTGCTGGCCTACATCGACGCCGCGTACGAGAAGACCGCGCACCGGATCGCGGCCGGGCAGATCCCCGAGGAAACCACCGCCGAGGACTGACCCGCCTGGGGTTCCCTGGAACCGGTGCTGGGGCAGAATGAATGCATGTGCGGCAGATACGTGATGTCAAAGGCGACCGGTGATCTCCTGAGCCACTTCGAGGCCAAGGAAGTTGAGGGCAGCCTGCCCCCGCCGAGCTGGAATGTAGCGCCCACGCAGGACGTCCCGATCATTACCGAGAAGCTGGATGAGGACTCCGTGGAGCGCCGGCTCCTGATTGCCCGCTGGGGTCTCGTTCCGTCCTGGGCCAAGGACATCAAGATCGGTTCGAAGCTCATCAACGCGCGCAGCGAATCCATCCTGGACAAGCCCTCGTTCCGCAAGGCAGCCATCACGCGGCGCGCCCTGATTCCGGCCGAGGGATATTACGAGTGGGAGAAAACCGAGGACGGGAAGAAGATCCCGCACTACTTCTATTCCGAGAAGAATGACCTGCTCGCCTTTGCGGGACTCTACGAGTTCTGGCCCGACCCGTCCCTGCCGGAGGATGACCCGCACCGGTGGCTGCTCAGCTGCACCGTGCTGACCACCACGGCCCACGATTCCCTCGGCCACGTCCACGACCGGGCCCCGGTCATCGTCCCGCCGGAGATGTACGGGGCCTGGCTCAACCCGGGCACCACCGGAAAGAACGATGTGCAGAAGCTGTTGGACGCGATGCCCGAACCGGTCCTGACGCCGCGGGTAGTGACGGACCGGGTGAACAGCGTCCGCAACAACGGACCCGAACTCCTTGATCCGCCCACCTGACCCCGCCGGGCCTCCCCTTCGAGGGGGCAGCAGGGAACACGTTGAGGCAAGACAACGCTGATTGGCCGCCACCCGAAGGTTGACGGCCAATCAGTGGGTGCGGTGCACCCGCTTGCGGGTGTTCTTTGTGGTCCTTGGCTGAAGAACGCCGGCCCTCACCCGGGGTGTGCCGGGCGCACCGTCTTGGACCATGGGGAAGGACCCCGCCGCTCCTTAGGACTGTGTGGTCGCGGTGTCCAGGATGTCGTCACCGTGCGGGGGAGTGGACGCCTGGCCTGCGGTCTGTGAGGCGGAGGTTTTCCGCCGGCGGGTGACGGCCCCGGGTTCGAGTCCAAGCTTCTTGAGCTCCTCGGTGCTCCACCCGTCCTTGGTGGCCCGGACGTATGAGCGCTTGGCGTCGCGTTCAGCATCCGCGAGTTGTTCCTTGATTTCAGCGACCCGCTGCCGGGCCTTGACCAGCTGCGTGACGGATTCGATGCGCGAGTCGAGCAGCGCGCGGGCCTGGGTACGTGTCTTTTCAATGTCGAGGTTCGCCATGCCTCCACCCTAACCACCACATCCCCGAGTCCATGGGACGAACCGCCGCGGAGACAGCGATCCGGAAAAATGCCGGAGCAAGCTATACATTTACACGGGTGTAAATGGCGTGTCGCTCACGCGCCTTTGGCGGTTTGCTTGGCACACTCGTGGGTGTGGTCCTCGGTTCGGGGTCGCTGCGCTGGGCTTTTTGAGGGGATGGGGGAGTGCTTTGTCTGAGCTGAATGAGTCCCGTCCGCGGCTGTCCAAGCGCCGCCGGGAGAATTCGCCGGCGGGGACGAAGAAGCGCCGCGAGGTGTGGGTGACCGCCGGGGAAGAGGCTGCGTTGGTTGCCCGGGCTGCCCGGGAGAAAGTTACTGTCCCGAACCTGCTGGTCACCGCGGCCCTGTCGGAGACTGCCGAGACACCGACGGAGCGGAAGGCGGCTATGGCGGAACTGATGGCCCTGCACACGCTCCTGGCGCGGGTGTCGAACAACGTGAACCAGATCGCCCGGCACGCGAATGCCGGGGATGAGTTCCCGCAGGACGCGAAGGCTGCGCTGGCGTATGTGCGTGAGGTCGCGATGCGGATTGACCGGACCATTGAGGGGCTGATGTAGCCGGTGATTCCCAACATCACCCGCGGCTCCAGGATGTCCGGACTGCTGCTGTATCTGGCCTCGACGGATGCGGACAAGACGAAGAACTCCCACACGGATCCGCACCTGGTGGCCGGGGATGCGGCAATCATGGCCTGGTACGACGACGGCGTCCTGGACCGCGATGACGCCGTCGCGATCGCGAAGCACCTGGACCAGCCCCGGAAGTCGTTTGGCGTCGAGATTCTGCAGAAGGATTTCCGCTGGGACGCGGCATCGAAACAGCGCGTGGAGAACGGCCGCAAGCGCGCTGATGTCTGGCACTGCTCGCTGAGCCTCCGCGCCGAAGAAGGCGCCCTGACGGACCAGCAGTGGGGAGACATTGCCAACGACTTCGTCGACGCCATGGGCTTCACCGAAACCAGCGGCAAAGCCCAGTGCCGCTGGGCCGCGATCAACCACGGCACGAGTGAGAACGGCAACCACCACATCCACATCGCAGTGTCCCTGGTCCGCGAGGACGGCACCAAAGCCTCCACCCACGGCGACTACAAAAAGGCCCAGCAGACCTGCCGCGCCCTGGAGACCAAATACGGCCTCGAAGAACTCTCTTCCATCCACTCAACCCGCGGCTACGACCGCGCCGAGAAGGCCACCGCCGTCCGGGACGAGCGCGAAATGCACCGCTCTTCCCTGGCCCGTAAGGTGCGCGCCAGCGCCAGCGCCTCAGCAACTGAAGCAGAGTTCGTCCGCAGGGCCCGCGACACCGGACTGCTCGTGCGGCCGCGCTACGCCAAGAACACCACCGACGTCGTGGTGGGCTACTCCGTGGCCGAACGCCCCGCCCGGGGAGAACGGCCGATCTGGTTCGGCGGCGGGACCCTCGCCTCCGACCTGAAACTCGGGGCCTTGCGTGAGGAATGGCCCGACACCCCGCAGCTGGCATCGGAAGCCGCAGCGGAATGGAATGCAGCGGCCCGGAACAGGCGCACGGTGTCCAGGACCGGGCCCGAGCATGCAACGCCGCCGGCGGAAATGTGGGTGGAATACACCCGCAACGCGGCCGCCCTGGCGGACCAGCTGCGCACCATTCCGCGTGATGATCACGCGATCTGGGCGAAGGCCGCCCGGGACGTCTCCGGGGCGTTCGCGGCATGGTCCTACCGGCTTGAACCGAACCCCGGGCCGCTGGCGGCCACCGCCGCTGAACTGTCCCGCACCGCCCAGCTGCGCGCACCACGACAGCACAGCAAACCTGCCGGCCTTCCGTCGATTGCCGGTTCTGCCATGTTGTTCATGGCCGCGTCGAGCAAGGACAAGACGGCCGCACAAACAGCGCTCATGGTGCAGCTGATCAACACCGCCTTCGCCGTGTATGAAATGCATGCCCAGTCCGGGCGGACCCGTGAAGCCCAGCGCATCCGTGCCGTGGTCGAGGAGCGACTGGCCCCGTTTACCGCGACGATGCCCAAGACGGTCGTGGTGGGTGCCGGGCAGCAGCCGGCCCCCGAGGCCGCAGTGGCGCCGAGGGCGATCGACATCGCCCGGCGCGGCATGGTCCCCATCCGCCCCGGATCAGTACTGCCCACGACGCCAATACCGGCGGCGCCGGCGAAGACTTCCCAGCCCGGCCGGCGCGACGCCGGGCCGGGCCTCGACCGATAAAAACCACCACCAACTGCAAGGGGAACACGATGAGTGAATCAGATGGCATCGATGACGTCCTGGACGGCGGACTGCGGCAGTCACTGATGATCGCCTCACGCATCGCCGAGACACTGGCCCGCCGGCGCCAGGAGAGCCAGCGCCAGCTCGAACACCAGGACGCCCAGGCGGCGCACGAAGCCCGGGCACGCCTCGCTGCCGAACGCAGCACCGCCCACGCGGCGCTGGCACCCGTGGCGAAGGACCAGTGGTGGGACGAAGCACAGCCCGGCGATATCGCCACGGCCCACGCCGTCGCGGAAGGCTGGAAGGACCACGATCCGGCCGCCCTGGCAGCCTCGGAGAAGATCCGCCGGGAAGTGCTCACCCGCTATGGCATCGACACCCACGATGTCGGCGCGGACGCCGCCTACCTGGAATCAGGGATTCAGACCATCACCGCCGGGAAGGCCCGGCAGGATGAGCTGGCCCGCAGCCAGGAAGAGACACGTATGGCGGCCATGGAACATGGGAAGGCCATGGGCCTGCTCGCAGCGGCCCGCGCCGAAGAACTCCGCGCCCAGGCCGCCAAGCTGGCCCCGGAGATGGCACGCCACCAGGTACCCGTCGAGTACCTGGCCGACCCCGAACTCGCCCAGGCATTGCAGATTGTCCACACAGCCAAGACCCCCACGGCGCTGGAGGCAGCCGACGCCACCGTGCAGGAACGTCTGTTCCTTATCGGCAAGGACGGCATCAACGGCCCCGACATCGACCAGCTCCGGAAAGAAACCACAGCGAACATCAACGGTGCCGGCGACTCCCACTTCGAGGATCCCGCGTTCGTGAAAGCCGCCAGAGACATGCACGAAGCCAAGCTCCTGGCCGAGGGCGGTTTCAGAGGCTCCGAACGGACGCCCATGGAACAGCGGTATGAACGCGCCGAGAAGGAACTCTTCGCCCGCTTGGAAGGCGTAGGCCGCGAGATCGAGAACCGCATTATCGGCAACGACAGCAGCCGGCTCAAAGACCAGGGCCTGAAGGCAGAAACCTCGTCGGCCGTCGGCTACGGCTCAGCCGAACACCACGAGAAGTTCGCTCAGTCCCTGGAAAGCAGCGGTGCCAACGAAACCCAGATTCGTGGCCGCCTTGCTGCCGCGCGCAGCGAAGGCACCCACCCCATCGCAGCCGTAACAACGGGCAAAGCAGCTAAGGCCAGAAAGTCCCGCACCGGGGCAGCGGTCGGGTCCGAGAGGGGCAAAGGCGGCCCTGCCCGCTGAGACTTGGGCGACGTCTTAAGATCACCCGGCGCGGGAGGTCTGAAGGTCCTTCATTGCTGGTGGCTCCACAGCGGACGGCTACTATCGCCCGTAGTTACGGTTGGTGCAGGCGACTCCTGACAATGGCGCGAAGGGGCTGAGCGCGGGCCAGGGTGGCGCGTTGAGTGACCGCCGCTGGGTCGGCGGCATCAATACGGAACTGACACGTTCGATGAGACAGCCAGGGCCATTATTCGTCTCATCCGACCCGTCGGTTCTCACGTCAAAGCCTGAGACTAAGGTGAGAACGGAAAGACCCCGATGGTCGAATTCTCCCGCGGCATCACTAACCCACGGGTGCGGCGCCGAAACTGAGAGATTTCGCGCGGGCAAGCCGCTGCATCCGCGGCGCGCTCCGTCGGACACGGGCCGCTCTCCGTTTGAGAGTTCGCCGGTTATTCGCGCCGTTCGTGTGTCTGTTCGTAGGGGACACTAGCGGTGACGGCGACGGTGTAGGCGGTGTAGCTGTGTTGTGTGACCAGGATGCCGTGGCGGCGGTCCTTCATGGCGTGTTCGCGGGCGATCTCCACGGCGTCATTTAGGTCGTTTTCGACGGTATCCGGGTCCGAGGCGGTGATCTCCAATACGAGGTCCGAATGGCTTCTGATCATCGTGCTCTCTTTCTCGGCGGGATGTACCGGGCTCGCCGTCGGCCCAGGTTTCCGGAGCGGGCGCGCCCGGGGCAAGTGGTGGTTCAAGGGGTATTCCGGGATTTCTTTGATGCGGCAGTGGTTGGCGGAGTGCACGCCGCCTGCTTTAGTTGCGGGTGTATGCAGCCCAACTTTTCCCTACGGGTGTACCAGCATGACGAGGGCGACGATGGTTCCAAGCGCGCAGATGATCCAGCGCAGGGCGTTTTGCGGGATCTGTCGGGCGAGGGTTCCTCCAATTGCTCCGCCAACGTATGACGTGACCAGGAGAATTGCGACCAGGTCCAGGCGGGCCTGCCCGGAGACGAGATAGATGATGACACCTGCTATCACCACAAGTAGTGATAGCAGGCTCTTCAGCCCATTCAGATGTTGGAGATGGTCGCTGATGTAGATTCCCAGCACTGCAAGCAGCAGGACGCCGAGGCCGGCGCCGAAAAAGGATCCATAAATCGAGGCCAGAAATACCGCCAGGTAGAGAGCTGGGCCGAGTTCGTTTCCCCTCGTTCCTGACCGAGCGCGGGCTTTCGTGACCAGCGTAGCCAGCTGGGGCTGTATTGACAGGAGCACACAGGACATGAGTATCAGGTAGGGAACGACAGCCTGAAAGGTAGTGGACGGAGTTATTAGCAGCAGGAGGGCACCCAGTATCCCCCCGATGATCGTCGGCAAGATCAGGAATCTGAGTCGATTCTTTTGGAGCCCGAGTTCACGTCTGTACGCAACCGCACCCCCGGCATATCCGGGAAGCAGACCGATCGATGAGGTGATGTTCGCGGTTATTGGTGGGAGGCCGGCCGCCAGAAGGGCGGGAAACGTGAGCAAGGTCCCTCCTCCTGCGATGGCGTTGGCCGCCCCGGCCAAGAGCCCTGCGCCCGCGACGAGAGCCGCTTGTATCAGCACGGCGCGCCACCGGCGATCTCCTTAAGGAGATGATCAGCCATGGTCATGAGGTTTCGCCTGGATTTATTGTCCAGAGGCCAAACTGCTGCTGCGATGCTCATGGGCCAACTCCGTTGTCGATCGAACACGAATGTGTGAAGTTCCTGCACACTATCATGTGTATACATCTAATGCAATGAATACTTTGAGCGCAGAAGGGTCCAGGAGACCCGGCGGTGCCTGACGGTTCGCGGCTACCCGACCCGATGGCTTCCTCCTCCGGAGAATCGTTCCGGGGCGTTGGTAGCCTAGAAGCGCTGCGTTTAAGACAGCGACAAGGTCAGGATGCGAGGCTTCCCTGGAAGTTCGCGTCGCTCCCTGGGCTAAACGGTCCAGGTCAGAGAATCGAAAACACGAGAACATGCCTGAAAAAGCGACCAGCCCGATCCTGAGTGCAGCGGACGAATGCTACGCCGCCCTGAGAAGAATGATTCTCGAAAAGGAGCTGCTGCCGGGGGAACGACTCTTCGAGCCTGAGCTGAGCGCCACACTGGGAGTCAGCCGAACGCCATTGCGCGAGGCCGTTCGCCGCCTCCAGGGCGACGGGCTGGTGACGCTGATAGAGCGGGGGGCGATCGTATCGAAGCTTTCGACCGACGCCATCTACGAGTTGTTCCTTTTCCGGGCCGCGCTGGAGGGATTTACGGCTGAGCTCGCTGCCGGCAGGCAGCAGCGGGGTGAGCTTGCGCCTTCGCAGATCGCTGTTCTCCACCGGCTTCGGGGCGAGGTTGAAGACAGTGCCGATCCCGGGGCAACAGCACAGACAAATCTGGAGCTGCATCGCTACATTGCGGAATTGTCCGGCAACCAGTTTGCCGTTGATGCTCTCTCCCGGGTCTGGGACATAATCTCGATTTCGAGCGAGCGGAACATTGCAGATCCGCTGTGGCGGCGCGCCATCGATGGGCACCATCATGAAATTGTCAGCGCGATCGAGGCCGGGGATGAAGCGAAAGCCCGGGCCAGCGCAACGGATCATGTCAAGGCTGCCGCTGACACATTCCTGAGACACGAAAAAACTGCGTCAGCGGGGTAGGTGCGACTGCTCGGGGTAGCTTTTGCGCGCACCGCGTCCAGATGGCACCCGGCCGTGGCTGATTCTCGTATACCGGAGGCGCGCAGTCCGTGGCCAAGCCGGGATGCTCCTGATCCTTCTGGCATGCGATCAGAACCTCCGGCACACCGGATCGGCCGTGAATTCGGTGATTAAGGGTCCGCCTCTTGACTTGTATTGGATGTATACATTACATTCAAGTTGTAGGCGTGATAGAGGCCACAGTGGAGACTGTGGATCATCCGCCGACGAACAACCCCCAAGTTGACACCAGCGTTGGGCGGAGAGGGAGGACCAGAGTGGGCGTTGTAGACGATACCTATGCCAGTCTCCGCAGCATGCTTGTTTCCGGACGCTTTAAAGCGGGCGAAAGATTGCCCGAGCCGGAACTGGCGACAGCCCTGGGTGTTAGCAGGACACCCTTGCGGGAAGCCTTGAGAAGCCTGCAGTCGGAGGGGCTGGTAACGCTCTCCGGGCGGGGCGCAACCGTGACACGTACCTCTCCACGAGAGGTCTATGGTCTCTACCTGTATCGGGCCGTCCTCGAGGGGCTCACCGCAGAACAGGCCGCACAACGAAACAGCGATGGCGAGTTGGCGCCGTCCCAGATCGCAACTCTCTGGCGACACGTGAAGTCTGTGGAAGAGGCGGAGAGTGACGCATCACGTGTGGAGTCCAACATCAGTCTGCATCGTTACATTGCGGAACTATCGGGCAATAAATCGGCCCGTGAAGCCCTTTCACGGGTCTGGGCACAGATAGCACTCACGAGTGCTCTGAATCTGACGAGTCAAGCATGGCGTGGCGAAATGCATGACCAACACAGGGAAATCGCTGAAGCAATCGATGCCGCGGATCCTCGGCGCGCCTTTGAGGCCGGTCGGGCACATGTGCAGACGGCCGCAGAAGTCTTCCGGCGCCTGACGCCCGACTCCTAGGCGACGCCGCGCCTGGCCGGCTCGAGATTATGACCTCCTAAAGCCAGCCCTGCACGGGCTCTATCAACGTCTGACCCCGCGCGCCGGTCTCGCGCGCCTCCATGGGGCTTCAAAGCTGTGCCCACGAGCCTCAGCGCGCCCGCCTCTATCGCCGGTCTTAGCACCACAAGTCCCTATCTACCGGAAACCCAAAGGAGAACAATCATGAACATCCCTGCTTCCCTCTTGTGGGAAACAGAACCTGTACAGGTCCCCGTATCAGGCCAGTCAAAGTCTTTTCCTGTCCGCCGTGTCTACTGCGTAGGCCGCAACTATGTGGACCATATCCGGGAAATGAAAGAGGGCAACGAGCGCGATGCTCCCTTCTTCTTCCAAAAGCCGACTGATTCCATCGTTGCCAGCGGCGCAACGATTCCCTATCCACAACTCACCCAGGACTTCCAATTCGAAGGAGAACTCGTCGTGGCCATCGGCGAAGGCGGGGCCAGTATTCCGTCCGACAAGGCCGAAGCCCACATCTTCGGTTACGCCGTCGGAATCGACATGACCCGGCGCGACCGGCAGAAGGAGGCCTTCGCATCCGGGCGGCCTTGGGAGATCGGCAAGTCATTCGACCACTCTGCACCCTGCGGTGAGATCACCCCTATCGATGCCTGCCCTTCAATCGGGGCCGCCACCCTCTCGCTCTCCGTCAACGGCGAACAGCGGCAACGGACCGGGCTAGGGCTCATGATCTGGAACGTCGCCGAAATCATTGAGAACCTCTCCCAGCATTACAGGCTGGAACCAGGGGATCTGATCTTCACGGGCACCCCGGCCGGAGTAGGAGCCGTTTCCGAAGGCGATGTCATCCGAGCCGACGTCACGGGCCTGAGCGCACTGGAAGTGACAGTGGCATGAGCGGAATCCAGATGCTTCCGACAGACCGCATCAAGTACACCCCGATAACGAAACGGCCAAAACTGAGTCTGCCCGGGAACGCCCGGCTTGCCGTTTGGCTCATCGTGAACATCGAGGAATGGTCAATCCTCGAAACCATGCCCCGGACCGTACTGACGCCCCCCGCCGGTGGCCAGCCGACCCCGGATATCCCGAACTGGGCATGGCACGAATACGGCAACCGCGTTGGCTTCTGGAGGCTGCTCAAGACCATTGACGAATTCGCCGTGCCGGCAGTGCTCGCGATCAACGGCAAGGCAATTACGTCCTACCCCGAGATCGCAGACGCAGCCCTGGAACGTGAGTGGGAATTCATGGGGCACGGATACTCGCAGAAGAACATGCAGAAAGTAGACGACGAGCGCCTCGACATCCGTCGGACAACCCGACAGATCGAGGGCTTCACGGGGAAGCGGCCTCGTGGATGGCTGGGTCCCGGCCTGACCGAGACCTGGGAAACGCCGGACATCCTCGTTGAAGAAGGCTACGAGTATGTGTGCGACTGGGTGCTCGATGATCAGCCGGTACTGCTGCAGACGCGCACAACACCCATCGTCAACATCCCCTACACCCAGGAATGCAACGACGTCGCGATGATGCTCATCCAACACCATCAGGCCAGCGAATACCACCAGCGGGCAATCGATCAATTCGACCAGCTCTACCAGGATTCGGCCGACGCAGCGCGGGTCATGGCCCTTGTAGTCCACCCCTACATCATGGGCGCACCCCACCGGGCGAAGTACTTCCGGAAAGTCATTGAACACATCAGCCAACGCCAGGACGTTGTATTCACCACCGGAGAACAGATCCTGGACTGTTTTTCCACCAGCGCCGCTCCCGCGCTGATCACGACGGCCTAAACAGCACGTCAACTTCGATAGATAAGGAAAGTATCACCATGGAATTCATCACAGCCGGCGCCAATCCCGACGAGATGCCCTTCATGCCTGCCATCGTCACCAAAGGCGGAACAGCGATCTGGCTATCAGGTGCAACGGCCTTCCCCCTGGTCCACAAGCACCCCCACGACCCTGCCGAGCTCGCCGTCCCCAGCGGTGTTGCGGCCCAGACCCGGGCCTGCCTGAACAATCTGAAAACCGCGCTGGAAGCAGCGGGTGGCAAGGTGACGGACATCGTGGAAGTCACCATCTACAACACCGAAATGGACGCCCAGGACGAAGTCAACGAAGCCTACATGGAATTCTTCGGCGACCACCGCCCAACGCGAACGCACCTGGGCGTGAACAGGCTAGTCGGCGCCGAGTTGAAGATCGAAATCAGCGCCCACGCCGTTCTGGAATCGGCCTAGCACTCCGGCAGGACTGACTCTACGCCGCACTTCCTGGCAAGTGCGACACAACACCAGATCTCGAAAAACTACAGGAGGTGCGGCGCTATGAGCGGCGAAAAAATCTACACACTAGAGGACAACCCGGCTACAAAAGCCTCGGTCATTGAATGGACCGGGCTATCCCCCATCGCGACAAAAGACCGGCACGGAAAACCATGGCACGTCGGCGGACTCTGGTTCGCCGCCCAGCTCGTTCCCACAGCGCTCTTCCTGGGCGTGCTGGGCGGACCTTCAGGACTGGGACTCAGCTACGGGGCGGCGGCCGGAGCAATCGTCCTCGGCAACATTCTGGGAGCTGCCGGACCGGCCGCGATGAGCCTGACAGGCCCCAAAACCGGACTGCCCCTTCTGGCCCAGGCCAGGGTTCCCTTCGGACGAGCCACAGGAATCGTGGGTATCCTCGCAGCGATGACCAGTGTGGCATTCATTGCCCTCGGAGCCATCTTTGGAGCCGAAGCCCTGCAAGTGGCCTTCGGACTACATCCCACAATTGCCGTATTGCTGGTCTTCGCCCTTGAAGGGCTGATCAGCGTCGCCGGATATCGCATCATGCATCTCTTTGAACGGTCCACGGCCATACTCGTAGCCGCCGGATTCGTATTCATCAGCATCATCGTCCTGGTCAACCTCGCAAGTATCCCTGCTTCGGCCACTTCAGGCTCAACATCCAGCGTCGGCGCCTTCTTCTTGATGGCGGCGATCAGCTTCGGATTTGCCTTCGGTTGGGCTCACAACGCACCGGACTACTGCCGCTACCTGCCCGCCACAACCTCCCGTCCCAAACTCTTTTGGGCCACCTTCGGCGGCATCGCACTGGCATGCATCTGGATGGAACTCCTCGGACTCACAGCCAGCACAATGCTCAGCGATTCTGCACCCATGGCCGCGATCAACACCTTGGTCGGCGGCGGAGCAGTTGGGGTATTCATCATGGTCGCGATGTACCTTGGTGTTGTCGCAAACGCCACAGTGGCGCAGTACTCTGCCGGACTCCAAATTCTAGGCGCTGGCGTTAAGCTGCCACGACCGGTAGTCACGGCAATCGTCGCCGCCTTCGCATTCGCCCTCACCCTTTACCTGCAAAGCGGGAACCTTGCCGACAAATTTACGAATGTGCTGCTGCTCGCAACGTACTGGGTAGGGCCGTTCATCGGGATATGGCTGATCCTGTGGATCAGCAAACCTGACCACGAAGCGTTCATGCGCACCGCAACGACTCCTGTTGCCCGGCTGCATTCCGGCCGACCCGCCATCATTGCCCTGGTGGCCGGCTACCTCCTATCGCTACCGTTCTCCAGCACAGCCGTTGGCTCAGAACTCGCAGAAAGCCACAACCCCGCAGCGCTATGGGTCGGGTCCATCTCCCGGGGAGTACTTGACGGCGCGGACCTTGCCTATCCCATCGGACTGATCTTCGGCGCCATCATCTATCGTCTCCTCACCCGCAAAACGGCTATCACCGAACCGTCAGAACCCTAGGAAATTCCAATGCATGAATACATCGACGCAGGTCTCGACGCCCACTGGTCCACGACACTGGCCGACGTCACGGGGATGCCAAAACCTCCGTTCGCACCGCTCGTCCGGACCTCGGGAATCACCATTTACCTTTCAGGACAGACCTACCCCATCATCGGGTCCAACAACCCTGTCCCCGCAGCCGAAGCCGACCTGGAGGAACAGACACGGGCTTGCCTGGAAAACATCGACAATCTCGTCCGGGCAGGCGGAGGGACCCGAAACGACATCGTTAAAGTCACGATCTTCAACACACGCATGGATCAACAGGACGTAGTCAACGCCGTCTACACGGCATTCTTCAACACACACCGCCCGACGCGCACACATGTCGAAGTCTCCCGGCTCGCAGACCCCAACCTGCTCATCGAGATCGAAGCCATCGCCGTCGTGGAACGGTAGTCCTGCCAACGGATACCAAGCCAGAAGCTCCCCGGCCCGGCCGACACACGATCTGCCGGCGCGTGCGCTTCTCAGCCGCCAAGTAATCAAATCACCACCCCTCACGAACAAAGGCCCACCATGAACAGACGATCTCTGTTCAGCCATGGTTCTGAATGAGACGGCCCTGGACATCGTCCGGGACCGTCTCATTCACCACGTCCAACGGTGAGCCCCGGAACTGGTCCCGGCTAAAGGAGAGCAACTGACATGGGGAAGTACAGGTCCAACGAATGGAGCCGTCTGGTGGGCGAAAAAGTAGAAATAAGGAAGCCAGGAACTCCACCGCTAAATGGCCTGGTCGACGCCGCCACGTCCGACAACTCCGTCCTCTGGCTCGCCCAGCACGGTATCGAGGCCAGGAAAATGGTGGAAGCCACCGAAGGCTACGTAGTTTGGCTGGAGCCGCAACAGTACTTCACACACTGCCAGCCGTGCGAACAGGACCTCCCTTATTTTTTGGCTTTGGCAGAGAGCGATGTAGGGGAGTGCCCGCCGATCTGACGGGGACATGCTTTGCTCGCTCAACGAGTTCTAACTCGACAGTCGATTGAACTACCAGCTTCGCCTGACACCCATGGCACTGGAACACTGGTTCGACCCATCATTTCTAACAACTCAAGTTTCGTATCCCCGTTCTCAGGGGCCGGCTAACGAGCCTTGTAGACGTCCGCACGGTGCTCGATGCGGTGGACATACAGGGTGTGCTCTTCGATATCGAGGTTGAACAACACGCGGTAGTCACCACGGCGTGCGGTGCGCAGGCCGAGGAGTTCATTGGTGAGGGGCTTGCTGAGCCGGTGCGGATTATCGGCCAGGACACCGGTAACGAATTCGACGATTGCGGCGGCAGCCTTCTCCCGCAGCCGGCGAAATCCCTTCAGCGCGGGGATGGTGACTTCGACTTTCCACGGCCCTTGCTCGTTGGATGGTTCCTCGGTCACCTCGGCGGGGCTAAAGACCGCGCGGGATGCGACGGGATCGTGCTATGTCATCCGCGGGGAGGAGACACAGGTCATCGGGGCACTTGCCCGCCTGGGCGACCCCGCGGACGCGACCCTCATCCTTCCCGGAACCCACACCAAGTGGCTGCGCGTGGCCGACGGCGAGATCGCCGACTTCGCCACAGTCATGACCGGCGAGCTGCACGCGGCGTTGCTGGATGCGACGATCCTGGGTGATCCGGTTCGCAGCGCCGATGCGGCCGGCGTGGCCGACAACGAGTCGAACGCCGAGGCGTCCGACTCCGGAGTGGCGCACTCGCTCTCCCATCCCGGTCAACCGTTCGCTGCGCGCCTTCAGCGCCCGCACCCGATATCTCTCCGGTGAACTGGCCCCCGCCCGCATCTCGCATTACCTGTCCGGTCTGCTCATCGGCGACGAGACTGCCTGTACCTGGCGACCCGGGCACTGGACCCGACAGGCAAAGGCAGGGCACGATGGGCCTCACGGTGGAAGCTGGCCCTGAATGCCTTCGCCATCAGCTTCGATGGAAGAATCAACTAAATGCCAACGGTGAATCCACCGTTAGACGGACACTCCCGCATGAGTGTTTAGAGGAAACCGGCGGCCTTGCTTGACGTCTTAGTACCGTGAGATGTATTTGTCCGAGGAGCGGAAGAGGGCCGGCCACCAAGTCGGCCCTTTTTCGTTTAACCACACAGTCTCGAACGGCGATGCCGGAGGGTCACCCCCAGCACCATGACGATGTGTTTGGGCCGTCCGTGGACACAGGCCGAGGGCTTCGCAGACGCAGGTCTGTTCCTTTCCTCAGGCAATGATGTCCAGGGGGTGCCTCAGAAGCTCGGTGAGGGTCGCGAGGAACTGTGCGGCGAGGGCGCCGTCGATGATTCTATGGTCGGCGGAGAGGGTGTATCGCATCCGGTGGCGGATTTCCAGGGCACCGTCGATGGCGACGGGCTCGGGCTGTGCAGCGCCCACGGCGATGATCGCGCCTTCGGGCGGGTTGATGATCGCGGTGAACTGCTCGACCCCGTACATGCCGAGGTTGCTGATGGTGAAGGTGCCTCCGCTCATGTCAGTGGCGCTGAGTTTGCGATCCTTTGCGAGGCCGGCGAGCCGGTGGGACTCAGTGGCGATCTGGGACGCTGTCTTCTGATCGGCGTCAGCGATCACGGGCACGACGAGCCCTGTGCTTGAGGCGACAGCCATTCCAATGTTCACGCGCCCGTGCAGGAGGGTCTGTCCGCGATTCTCTGGAGAGTACGACGCGTTGACCTCTGGGTGCTTCCGCAGTGCGATCGCGCATGCGCGAACGAGGAGGTCGTTGACGCTGATCTTGGCGCGCCCGGTTGATTCGATGTGTGCGTTGAGATCAGCGCGGAGAGCGAGCAGTTCTTCGACATCAGCGATGGATGTCACGTAGAAGTGGGGTGCAGTGCTGCTGCTTTCTGTGAGGCGGCGGCTGATCACCTGGCGGGTCTTGTCAAACGCCACCACGGTGGACTGCCGGGCATCGGTTGACCCCACCGGCCCGGCTGTTGCAAGCGCTTCAGCAGGGGCAGCCACGGCATCCGACGTAGGTACCGGCGACTGACGCGCCAGGGCATCCTCGATGTCGGCGCGGACGATCCGACCGCCGGGGCCGGAGCCTGTGATGTGCTGGAGGTCGATAGCTCTTTCGCGGGCGAGTCTGCGCGCGAGGGGTGTCGCGAACAGGCGCTGACTGTCAGCGGTGTTCGGTTTGGTGCGCTCCGTTGTCGTCTCATCTGTCTGGGCCGACGGCGGCGGGGCGTCGACCAGCCCAGCGGGCGCGGGAGGTGTGCCAATGGTGGAGGGTTCGTTTCCCTCGCCGATGACGGGGCCTTGTAGAGTATCAGTCCCGCTGGCGTCGGCCTTTGACTCTTTGGGGCTGCCGTCGTCGAGGTGGGCGATGATCATGCCGATGGTGGCCTGCTCGCCTTCCGGGACAAGGATGTTGTGGAGTACTCCAGTGTCGTAGGCCTCGTATTCCATGCTTGCTTTGTCGGTTTCGATCTCGACGAGGATGTCGCCGATGTCGACCCGGTCGCCGGGCTTCTTGTGCCAGACGGCGATGGTGCCTTCTTCCATGGTGTCGGAGAGGCGTGGCATGAGGATGTTGATCATGAGGGTGTCCTTCTAAGGGCGGAGGGAGACGGCGGCGAGGGTTTGCCGGATGGCGGTGGCGGCGTCTTCGGCGGAGGGCAGTGCCGCGGTCTCCAGTGGCTTGGAGTAGGGGAGGGGAACTTCGGCCATGGCGACGCGGCGTACGGGGGCGTCGAGCCAGTCGAAGGCGCCGTCGGAGATTGTCGCGGCGATCTCGGCTCCGATGCCGTAGGTGAGCCAGTCGTCTTCGAGCACGACGGCGCAGTGGGTCTTCTTTACTGAGGTGATCACGGTCTCGCGGTCGAGAGGGCGGAGGCTGCGCAGGTCGACGACCTCGACGTCGATGCCGTCGCTCTCGGCCAGCCTCTCGGCGACCTGCAAGGCGACGGCCGCCATCCGGGAATAGGCGACGACGGTGATGTCGGCACCCTTGCGGGTGATGGCGGCGCGCCCGATCTCCGCGGGGGTGTCGTCGTCGGGGACTTCGCCTTTGGTGTTGTAGAGGGCCAGGTTCTCGAGGAACAGCACGGGGTCATCGTCGCGGATAGCGGCCAGTAGCAGCGCCTTCGCGTCGGCTGGGCTCGAGGGGGCGACGACCTTCATGCCGGGCACGAAGGCGTAGTACAACTCGATGTTCTGCGAGTGGGTGGCGCCGAGTTGCTGTCCGCCGCCACCGGGGGTGCGGATGACGAGGGGTACGCGCGCCTGACCGCCGAACATCCCGTAGATCTTCGCGGCGTGGTTGACGATCTGATCCAGCGCCAGCAGGGAGAAGTTGATGGTCATGATTTCCACCACTGGGCGCAGGCCCAGCATGGCGGCGCCGATGGCGGCGCCGGTGAAGCCCTCCTCGGCGATGGGGGTGTCGCGTACGCGCTTCTCACCGAACTCCGCGAGCAGGCCGGCGGTGATCTTGTAGGAGCCCTCGAACACACCGATCTCCTCACCGAGGAGCAGCACGTTCGCGTCGCGCAGCATTTCGGCGCGCAGGGTGTCGTGCAGGGCCTGCCGGTAGGTCATGATGCTCATGCTGATGCTCCGATCGTCGGGAAGGGTGCCGGTTCGAACAGCGGTTGTCCGGGGAGGCGCCGCGAATCGTTGGGCACGCCGGTGGCGTAGGTGTAATCGAAGAGAGTGTCGACCGACGGGTGCGGGCTCGCCTCCGCGAAGGCGACCGCATCCGCGACCGTGCACATCGCCGCGGCGTCGATGTCAGCGATCGCCTCGTCCGACAGCAGATCCCGCTCGGCTAAGCGGGCGGCGAAGGCGGCGACGGGGTCACCTGCCTTGAGAGCTTCGGCCTCCTCCTTGGTGCGGTATTTCGCCGGATCGACTACGGAGTGGCCCTTTAGGCGTTCGCTGACCGTCTCCAGCAGGAACGGCTTACCCGACCGAGCACTCGACAAGGCTGTGAGGGCTGCTTCGCGTACGGCGACCGGGTCGCTGCCGTCGACGCGTGCTGACGCCATCCGGTACGACGCCGCCCGTTTGTACAGCTCGGGCTCACCGGACGCCTTCGCCACTGTGGTACCCATCCCGAGGCCGTTGTTGACCACCACGTAGACGATTGGCAGATCCCACAAAGCGGCGATGTTCAGGGACTCGTGAAACGCGCCAATATTCGTCGTACCGTCGCCCATCACACAAACCACCGCTTCGGAGCCGCTACGGTAGTCGATTGCGAGGGCCGCTCCCGTCGCGAGCGGCACCTGCCCGCCCACGATTCCATAACCGCCGAGCAGCCTGGCATCCAGGTCGAACAGGTGCATCGATCCGCCCCACCCCTTGGAGACACCGTCGCTGCGGCCGTAGAGCTCCGCCATGATCCGTCCCGGCGCGATGCCTCGCCCGATCGCATAGCCGTGCTCGCGGTAGTTGGTGAACAGGTAGTCGCTGGGCTCCATCGCTGACATGAGGCCCGTAACGGTCGCCTCCTCACCGAGGTTTAGGTGGCAGTAGCCGCCGATCTCGGCTTGCGTATACGAGCGGGCTGCCCGCTCCTCGAACCGGCGGATCAGCACCATTTGCCGGTAGAAGTCGAGAAGGACGTCGCTCTCGACTGGCGGGCCTTCTGCCGGAGCAAGCGAGGCGGGGGCGCTCCCCTTCGGGGGGTGGGTGGATCTACGTGTGGCCATGAGAAACTCCTGCACCGCGCTCTTCTGGAGCGCGGCCTTGTCGATCGCCCGGGCTGATGACCGCGCAATAAATGAAACTAATACGTGTCATTATAGAATAGTTGTTGACGGCCTCGAGTCACGGGGTCCGTGAATGAAAGGGCCGCCCATGAGCGACATCTCCTCGAGTGCCCCCCGGAAGAGAGGCCGGCCGACAGCGGACGAGCGTGAGGAGCGCCGAGATCAGATCCTCGACGCGGCGGTCGCGCTGTTTGTATCGAGTGGTTACGGAGAGGCTACCGTCGACGAGATCGCCGCAGCGTCCCGCGTCACGAAGCGAACTATCTACACATACTTCGGCGACAAGGCCGAAGTGTTCACGGCCGCCATCGAGCGGTTCCGCAGTCGCGCACTTGCCGATCTTGAAACCGAGGCGGAGACGCTCCAGGATCTCGCCGCCCGCGTTGTCTTCGTTCTGCACTCTGACGACGCAGTCGGCCTGCATCGACTGATGATCGGCGAGTCCGCACAGTTCCCCAATCTGGCCCAACGCTTTTACGACAGTGGGCCGCAGGGCTACATCGCGCTCTTGGAACAGCATCTCTCGCACCGGGGCAATGCCCCGGAGGCCGCGACGGAGTCGGAAGCTCTGTTTGGGCTTCTCCTCGGCGAGCCGCACCGACGACGTCTCCTCGGCCTGGCGCCGGCACCTACTCGAGAGGAGGCACGGGACTACGCGGTGCGTATCACCACCCTTCTCGGGCATTCCGAGACTGCGCCCGAGATGACTTAACCGTCCGGTCTCAGAACTGCAGAGATTGAACGCCGCGTCACAGCGTCCGTTCCGGCATGATGCCCGCTAAGTGTTGCAATCACCGCAAGAACCCAAGGACCGTCTTACGGGCGCTCGGTCGTCTCGTTGGCCGGAGCCCGCCCGGTTGATCTGGTGAAGACCAATCCCTCGCGGCACGGAGTTCGTCCAGTCGGGTCCGAGAGGCACCTGACGCGTCGGGTCGAAATGAACTCGACAGAGCAGGTCCCGGGATGGGGTGACCATCCAGACCGTGTAATAGTTGTGAGGGATCTGCAGAGCGCCCACGACGCCACGACACCCGCGGCCATCGAGGCCGCCGAGACTGTGGTGAAGGAACGCCTGTACCTGATCGGCAAAGACGGCATCAAGGGACCCAGCATCGACCGGTTGCGCGAAGAAACCACGGCGAACTTCACCGGCGCAGGCGAGGACCACTTCCAGGACGCTTCGTTCGTGGACGCCGCGAAGGACTGGCACGAAGCGAAACTCCTTGCCGAGGGCGGATTCACCGGCTCCCGGGAGCAGCCGCTGGAACAGCGCAACGAACGCACCGAAGCGGAACTCTTCGCCCGCATCGAAGCCATGGGACGCGAACTCGAACACCGGGTTACCGGCGACGACGGCAAACGCCTGCAAAACCAGGGCCGGAAGGCCGAAACCAGCTCAGCCGCAGAATACGGTTCCGCTGATCATCGCCAGGCGTTCGCCGCGTCCCTCGCCGGAACCGCCAGCGAGGAACGCGTCAAGGGACGCTCGCCGCTGCACGCAGCGAGGGCACGCACCCCAGCGCCGCACTCGTCACCGGCAAGACGCCAGCGAAGGCTCGGAAGACAAGCACGGGCGCGGCACTCGGGGCCCGGAAAACCAGAAACGGTCCCAGCCGCTAAGGAGCTGCTCCACGTGGAGATGCCGATCCGAGGCAAACGGGCTCGATAGGATCGAACGCATGACTGACGCGCGCGACCTCGCACTCCCCACCAGCTACACCGATCTCCTCGGCGAGCTCAAGGACCGGGTCAGGGCCGCACGCACCAAGGCACTGCGGACGGTCAACACCCAGCTGATCGAGCTGTACTGGTCCATCGGAAGAACGATTCTGGAACGCCAGGACATCGAAGGCTGGGGGAGCGGGGTCATGGGTCGGCTGGCTGATGACCTGCGGACAGAGTTCCCGGACATGAAGGGCCTCTCCCGCCGCAACCTCTTCTACATGCGCGGGTTTGCCGCAGCCTGGCCGGAACCAATTGTGCAACAGCCTGTTGCACAATTGCCGTGGGGCCACATCACGGTCCTGCTGGACAAGGCCGCGACCCCAGAACACCGTGCCTGGTACGCCTCGGCCGCAGTTGAGTATGGCTGGTCCCGAAACGTGCTCCTGAACATGATGATGAACAGGTCCATGGAACGGACCGGGGCAGCCCCCTCGAACTTTGTGCAACAGCTTGTTGCACCGGATTCAGAACTGGCCCAGCAACTGGCCAAGGATCCCTACAACTTCGAATTCCTCGGCCTCTCCGGAGAAGTCGCCGAACGCGACCTTGAAAATGCCCTGACCAGCAGAATCACCGAAACCCTGCGAGAACTCGGTCCTGGATTCGCCTTCGTCGGCCGCCAAGTGCACTTCGACGTCGACGGGGATGACTTCTACGTGGACATGCTATTTTTCAACATTGACCAGTCCAGATACGTGGTTATCGAACTGAAGACTGGCAAGTTCCAGCCCGAATACGCCGGCAAACTGAACTTCTACGTTGCCCTCGTCGACGACACGCTCCGCCGCGACCACCATAACGAAACCATCGGCATCCTCATCTGCGGCACAAAGAACGACCGCAGCGTCCGGTACAGCCTGGGACGCTCCACCTCACCCATGGCCGTCGCCGCCTACACCTACGACAAACTTCCCCCGGCCGAACAACAGGCGCTCCCCGACGAGGGACACCTCGTAGCGGCTCTGGAATGGGCAGAACCAGGCTCCAACACCAAAGACGGCCAATAATCCGCCCACATTGGGACACTCACACCCACCACGGCGTGCACGTTCTGTAGGCGCCGGTCTAATTGTCCAAAGGGCTTTGGACTATTCCCGATGTTGCTTTGGCGGAGTCAAGTCTGGGGCCAGACGGCCAGGGCCGGTATGCCGAAGCGAGGTGGTAGGTAGCAGGTGAGTTTGGGTGAATTTGGCTCGACGGGTGATTTGGTGAACACCGTACCTGATAGCAGATGAAGGAGCCGTGGGGGAGTAAGGTTCTGGACCGGCTGGCACGCGACCTCCGCACGGAGTTTCCCCACATGAAGGGATTCTCCAGAAGCAATCTTTACAACATGCGCGCGTTCGCTGCGGCATGGAACGGCCCGGACTCAATTGTCCAGACACCGTCTGGACAATTGAGCCGGAACCACAACTTCGCGCTCCTGACCAAGCTGGACGACCACGAGCAGCGTCAATGGTACGCATCACGAGCCATCCAGCATGGTTGGTCGGTGGCCGTACTGGAACACCACATCCTCACCCGCCTCGGTGCGGCCCCGAACAACCTCGAGGCCAGGCTGCCCGGGGAGGGCACTGACCTGGCGCGGGAGGTTGCCAAGGACCCTCTGGTGCTGGACTTCCTGGGGCTGACCGAAGACGCCACGTGCCATGGAGGAGGCCATGACGCTGCGTCTTGCCCAGACGCTGGCCGAGTTCGGGGCCGGGTTCGCTTTCGTGGGCCGGCAGTATCACCTTGATGTCGATGGAGATGACTTCTTCGTTGACCTCCTGCTTCACCACGTACCTTCCGACCGTTACGTTGTTGTGGAACTGAAAACCGGCAAGTTCAAACCCGAGCATCTGGGGCAGCTGAACTTCTACGTCGCAGCCGTCAACGACATGCTTCGGCTGCCCAGACAGGCCCTGACGGTCGGGATCCTGATGTGTGACGGTCGGGATCCTGATGTGCTGATCCAGGAACGACCGCACTGTGCGCTATGCCCTCGATGGTTCCGCGCAACCCCTGACCGTCGCGACCTGCACATACGAGGCACTTCCGGTCGATGAGCAGGCTACCCTGCCGTCCCCGGCGGCCATCACCGCAGCACTCGAGCACGACCCGGTGAGTCCTCTCGACGCATGAAGAATTAAGAGACCGGCCACGCATGCGAGATCAAATTTCTGCGCATCGGACGCAGCCTGCAGGCCCGAAATCGCTCGTCGTCTCTCGTACGGCCTATCTGAAACGAAGCCATTTCCGGGGCGGCAGGTGCAACGGGTTGTCTTACGGTGACCGCCTTGGCGCAGATCAATAACAGTGCGGGCAATATCAGCCCTTGCCGGAATGACCAGATTCAGTCGCGGCCTTGTGCATTCAGTTTTCGGTCTTCGTCGACCTAGGATGGGACGTCAGCTGGAGCTAGCCAGCGCCTTCCTCTAGATGGATGGAATCGATGTCATCGCCTGCCGGCCTTCCCGGATATCCCACCCCGACGCCGTTGGTCCGCCTTAGTCAGGTCCTCTCCCTGGTGGGCGGCGGGATGGTGGAGCTACATTCCGGCCATGGGGGCGCTGCGAGTTCTGTGCACGGTGTGACGGTCCTTGACCTCTTGGATCCGGAGTACCCATCAGGGCACATTGTCCTCGCTGTCGGGGTGGATCCATTGACTCCCGAGGCTGTCAGGATTGTCCGGGCGGCCGGGGAAGCGGGGGTGGCCGCCGTTGTGTTTCGAAAGCAGCCTGGCGGCCTTCCCCCGGAGCTGTCCGACGCTGCCTCCGCCGCGGGAATCGCTGTCTTGTTGCGAACGCCGTGGGTGGGCTGGGCCCAATTTGTAGGGGCGCTGCGGGCATGTCTGGCAGGGGCGAACGTCCCCTTGGAGCCAGCGGTATCCGGAATCGCTCTCGGCAATTTGGAGGCCCTGGCGGATGCTATCAGTGCCCAGGTCGGCGGCGCCGTCACGATTGAAGATGTGCAATCGCGCGTACTTGCTTACTCTTCCAGCGAAGACGCGGTGGATGACATCCGAAAATTGACGATTCTGGGGCGCCGTGTCCCGCAATGGCGAATAAGCGCGATGGAGGAGAGCGGCTTTTTCCGTGCTTTGTGGGCTTCGGGCGATGTTGTCCACCGGAGCGCCAGCGACGATGAGCCAGAGCGGTTTGCGATCGCGGTCAAGGCCGGTACGGAGATCCTGGGCTCTATCTGGGTGGCGACATCAGGGACGCCAGGGCACGACATGGTCGAAGTTCTGCGGAATTGTGCCGCGGCCGCCGTCTCCCATCTGTTGTTTTATCGTTCTCTCCACAGTGGCCTTGCCCTGCAGGTGGACACCGCTGCACGGGACCTTCTTAAAGGCCATGGTTCAGCTGATCTACTGGCCGAGCGTGCCGGCCTGTCCGCAGCCCTCCCGGCGATCGTCTTGGTAATCCGTTCTGATGACCCCCGGCGTATGGATATTAATCCACGGGTGCCTGAATTGGTCACTCTCAAGAGCAGCCTGCAGGGCGGCCGGCCTGTGGTTGTGCCGCGGGAAGGCAGCCTCTGGGTTATTCTGACGGGTTTCCGAACCCCGGAGGAAGCCCAGGCAAGGGCACGAACAGTCGCGGAATCTCTGGTTGAACCCCTGGACAGCATGCTGCCTGGACGTACTTGGATCAGCGTGGGCACAGCTGTGTCTTCACTTCACGGGGTGCGGGATTCCTTGCGCTCAGCCGAACTGGCGTTGCGGGCTCTGAAATTCTCACCGGCGGCTGGGACCGTGGGGAGCGCCCCGGACCTGGGGAATGAGATGGCACTTGTGCAGCTCGGGGATTCGCTGGCGGGTGCGGACTTCTCACGGCCGACCCCGGTGGACAGGCTGGTAAATCATGACGGCGAACGCGGTGACACCGCCTTGGTGGATACGCTCCGGGCCTACTTGGATGCCTTCGGGAACATTCCGAAGGCTGCAAGACAACTCGGCTACCACCCTAATAGCTTCCGTTACCGGCTGCGGAAGATGGAAGAAATAAGTGGCATCAAGCTGGAGGATCCCGATGCGCGTCTCTTGGCCCAGATCCAGCTTCGGCTACTTCCAGGCGTCGGCGACGGCCAGCGGAACGGCTAAGCAACCCGCGTCCCAGGTTCGCATCCTGATGTTTACACGAATTCGCCCTGCCCAATTTGTGTCGCGCCACCAAAAGCCTTTCATGAACCTACACCTTGGCACTGCCGCGTCTATTTAGGACCGAAACTCTGAACGGGCACACGAAGACCTGACCATGCGGCGCACGTTACGTTTCTCTTGGTTGAACAAAATCGAAGTTCGAGAGAGGCGTATTGTGAAGAATCTAGAGGCGGCCGGGCGACGGGAGCTCATCCTGAAGGCTGCTGTCACACAAGGGCTGCTGCATCCTGAGGAAGCGCTCGTTGCCGCTTTCATCGATCTGGATGGAGTGCGGGAGAACGTAGCGGCGCTCCACCGCGAATTCTCTGCCAACTCCCGGGTGCTGCACGCGTTCGCCGCCAAAGCCAACTGCTTGGTCCCGGTACTGGCTGCGCTCAACGGCCTCGGCATGGGCTGCGAAGTGGCCAGTGAAGGCGAACTCGCACAGGCACTTGCCGCCGGGTTTTCTCCGGACCGGATCGTCTTCGATTCACCCGCCAAAACCGGGCGTGAACTGCGGCAGTCGCTCTTGCTGGGCGTCGCGATAAATGCGGACAACTTCCAGGAAATCGAGCGGATCTCCGAGCTACTGTCCACCTCACCCTCGCTTTCCAAGATCGGAATCCGTATCAACCCGCAGGTGGGTGTTGGCGGTATCGAAGCCATGAGCACGGCCGGTGCGACATCGAAATTCGGAGTTGCGCTAGCCGACGAGGGCAGCCGGGCGCGTCTGTTCGAGGCATACCGAGAGTATCCCTGGCTAACTCGTGTCCATGCTCATGTCGGCTCCCAGGGATGCCCTCTGGCACTTATCGCCGACGGCATCTCGCGGGTTGTGGATTTCGCCGATGAGGTCAACCGCAGACTCGGTCGGCAGCAAATCACTGCAATCGATATCGGCGGCGGCCTGCCTGTCGACTTCGAAAGCGACTCCCTGGAATCCGGCTTCGGCCCGTATGTCCAGGAACTGAAAAGGGCGGTACCTGCTCTTTTCAACGGCCAGTACGAAATCGTTACCGAATTCGGTCGAACCATCCTGGCGAAATTTGGGTTCATAGCAGCGCACGTCGAATACACCAAAGTCTCCGGCGGTCGCCGGATTGCCATCACCCACGCCGGAGCACAGGTAGCCACCCGTACTGTATTCATGCCCGAGGCATGGCCGATCCGGATCGGCGCGCACGATGGCCTAGGACGGACAAAACAGGGCACGCCGGTGGCTCAGGACGTCGCCGGACCCTGCTGCTTCGCCGGTGATCTGATCGCTCGGAACAGGCTACTACCACCGCTGGAACAGGGTGACATCATCACCCTGCTGGATACCGGCGCTTACTACTTCTCTACACCGTTCAATTACAACTCGCTGCTCGACCCAGGCGTTTACGGGGCGAACATCGACGCTGAAGGAAGCGTCCGGTTCACTACTCTGCGACGTCCCCAGAACATTTCAGAACTGCTTGAACGGACAGGGCTCGATGATCTCCCGGAGGCGCTGACATTGGCTTTGACCGCAGCCGCAAGCAGTACGCTACCTTGAACAAGACCGCGACACGGTAGGCCGGGAGCCAGGCCTGGCGGCCCGAGGAAGCAACCCTTTTAACGTCGTCGTCGGCACGGTCGAACAAGGCGTGAAGCACCTGCTGGGTGAACGTGTGCCAGCCCGGCGAGGATCCCGTCGCCTGGGCGTGGACGACGGTGTTCCAGCAGAAGCAGCTCTGGGCAGGACGGGCTTCGAAGTATTCACGGTTCCAGCAGTAATCCGAGGAAGCGACGTCGTCGAAGAAGTGTGTAGTTGATCTTCTAGTTCTATTGCCCTGTAAACGCGGACATAGTGACCAGGGTGTGGCCACCCAGCCGGAGCAATGTCAGTTGCGGTAGAGCAAAAGGGCTTCTCCCTGGCCACCCCCGCCGCACAACGCGACCGCCGCGCGGCCAGAGCCCCTGGATTTCAGTTCGTGAGCAGCGTGGAGTGCCAGGCGGGCGCCCGATGCTCCGATGGGGTGCCCAAGAGCAATAGCGCCTCCGTGGATGTTGCAGCGCGCCAAGGGGATCCCCAGATCGCTCAGCGACTGGACTGCTACAGCGCCGAAGGCCTCATTGATTTCAACGAAATCCAGGTCCTCGGCGGTCCATCCGGCCCGGCGCAGCGCCGCGGAGATCGCATTGGCCGGTTGGGAATGCAGTGAGTTGTCCGGGCCGGCAACCTGGCCAGGCGCGCCGATGACAGAGATAATATCCAGTTCCAGTCGCTCTGCGGTTTCACGGGTGGTGAGGATCAAGGCTGCCGCGCCGTCCGAAAGCGGTGAGGAGTTTCCCGCCGTAATGGTTCCGTCCGCGACGAAGGCCGGTCGAAGCCGGGCCAATGTGTCCATGCTGGTGTCAGGCCGGACGTTTTCGTCGTGGTTGACCACTATTGGCATGCCGTTGCGGCGGTTCACGGTTAAGGGAACAATTTCGTCATTGAAGATGCCTTCCTCTGCTGCCTGCGCGGCACGTCGATGCGACTCGGCAGCAACTTCGTCCTGCTGGATGCGAAGGATGCCGTGGGAAATATTGCCACGTTCAGTCAAAGCTCCCATCGACTCCTTGTCGTGAGCGTCGGTGAGGCCATCATTTTCTACGGAATCGATGAGGTCAGTTCTGCCGTACGTCCAGCCCTGCCGGGATCCGGGCACCAGGTGTGGTCCCTGGCTCATTGATTCCTGTCCGCCAGCGACGACGAAGCAAGCATCTCCGGCCCGGATGAGACGGGCGGCGTCGATGACGGCGGCGAGCCCGGAGAGACAGACTTTGTTGATGGTCACTGCCGGCACGTCCCAACCAATCCCGGCCATGATCGCGGTTTGCTTGGCGGGGTTCTGTCCGGCCCCGGCCTGGACGACCTGGCCCATGATGACGGCATCGATGAGGTCGGGGGCGACTCCGGATTTCTTTAGGGCTCCGGCCACTGCCGCCGCGCCCAGTTCCACCGCGGAGAGCCCGGACAGCTGGCCGTTAAGGCGGCCATGCGGGGTGCGTGCACCGCCGACCATAACGACGTCGTCCGGCTTTCGGCCGGTGTTGGAAGCGACCGATGTCGTTCGCATTGTCATGTCCATCCTGTTGTTGGAGTTACGGGTGGTGAATGTCGCTTATCTCTGGGACATTCGAAGGGCACCGTCCATGCGTATGGTTTCCCCGTTGAGGTAGTCGTGATCGATGATGGCCAGGACAAGTTGGGCAAATTCGTCCGGGCGTGCCAGTCGTTTGGGGAACGGTATACCGGCAGCGAGTCCCTCCCGGAATTCTTCGCTGATGTCGGCCAACATGGGAGTTTCCACCACGCCGGGGGCAATGGAGTTCACTCGAATGCCGTATTGGGCAAGGTCCCTGGCTGCAGGGAGCGTCATGCCGACGACGCCGGCCTTGGATGATGCGTACGCGATCTGCCCAACCTGGCCTTCAAAAGCGGCGATGGAGGCAGTGTTGATGATGACCCCACGCTGACCGTTCTCGTCCGGTTCGGTTTTTGCGATTGCTGCTGCCGATGCGGCGAGGACGTTGAACGATCCCACGAGGTTGATTTCGATGACTTTCGCGAACACACCGAGGTCGTGGACCGCGCCCTTGCTGAGCACGCGCGCTGAGGGCAGGATGCCCGCACAGTTGACCACGGTGCGTAGCGGCAAGGAGGCAGAGGCCACGGCGACGGCCTGGAACACATCCTCTGCACTGGTAATGTCAGCCACCCGGTATGTGACGCCTTCGATTCTTTCAGCACGGTCGATGGACGGGCCGAGGTCCATGGCTAGAACCTTTGCTCCTTGTTTTGCCAGCGCGCGGGCCGTTGCCGCGCCCAGGCCTGATGCTCCTCCGGTGACTATTGCGGATGTATCTTCTAGCTTCAACGCAACTCCTGGTTCTTAAGGGCTCATGTGTGGTTGTGACTCAGGCCGGACGGCCTTGCGGCGTTGGAACTGCGCGGCATCGCCGTCTCCGGAGGAAATTGAACGCCTAGGAGAACGCCGAGAGTCCGGTAACCGCCCGCCCCACAACCAGCGTGTTGACCTGCTGGCTTCCTTCGTAGGAGTAGATGGCTTCGGCGTCGGCGAAGATTTTGGCCATTTCAAAATCCGTACTGATGCCGTTTCCACCCAGAATGGAGCGGCCCAGTGCCACTGACTCGCGCATCCTCTCCGTGCAGGCCGCTTTCGCCAAGGCAGCGTGGGTCATTTCAAGCCGTTCTGACTCCTGTAGCCTGGCGAGTTGGATCATCGTGGAAAGTGACATCATCGCGTTGCCCAGTATCCGGACCAGCTGGTCTTGGATGAGCTGGAACGATGCGATCGGCCGGCCGAATTGCTTCCTCCTGAGCGCATACGCGCGGGCAACGTCGAAGGTTGCGAGTTGCTGGCCAACTGCCTGCCAACTCACCCAGACCCTCGATTTCAGCAGCAGAGCGTTGGTGTCCCGGAAAGTTTTGGTTCCCGGCAGCCAGTTCGCCGCCGGGATCCTGACGCTATTCAACGTGATGTTGGCGTTTTGCACGATGCGGACCGAAATTTTGTTGACAATCGCTTCGGCGTGGAATCCCTCGCGCCCCTTCTCAACAATGAAGCCCTTGATCTGGCCGTCGTTTGTGTCGCGGGCCCAGATGAGGATGTAGTCCGCGAACGTTCCATTGCCGATCCACCGTTTGGATCCATTGAGGACCCACTCGTCGCCATCTCGGGTGGCCGTTGTTTCCATCGCCCTGGAAATGTCCGAGCCGTGGAGTGGTTCGGTCAACCCAAAGGCACCAATCTTCTTCAAGGAAAGCAGATCAGGTAGGAGTGTTTTCCGCTGGGCGTCGGAACCGAGCTGCTCGACGGCCTCGGCAAAAAGTTCGTGGTGGACGCCAAAAAAGGTGGAGATGGAAGTATCTGCCCGGGTGAGTTCCATCTGAATCAGACCGGCCAGCAAGGGGCGTGTATTCGCCTGCGTGGTGATGTCTTGGGCTGCCAGTTTTGGCAGAATCGAAAATGGAAATTCAGCCCGGTTCCAATAGTCTGTGGCGATGGGACGGATTTCCTTTTGAAAGAACGCGCGGGCCGCTGCCAAGCGCTCCCGTTCCGATTCGGTCAATAGGTCATTGAGGAAGAGCAGATCGGCGTCCGGATAGGGTGTTGCATCGGCCATACTGTCGGCCGCATTGATGGATGTCTCGTCTTCAATGAGAGGCATGGACATTTTGTTCCGTTCCTTGGTAGCTGGTCGCATGGCAGTGCTTGGGTCAGAGAATTGCGAGGCCGGGCTCGCGCAGAAGTGCTGCAGTGTCAGCCAAAAGCTGCGAGCCTTGCTGTCCGTCCATTACCCGGTGGTCAAAGGACAGAGCGAGCTGCATGACGGATCGCGCCTCGATCCGTTCACCCTTTTCGTCATCTACGACCCAGGGCATTCGACGGACGGCGCCGACGGCGAGAATCGCGGCTTCCCCCGGGTTGAGGATCGGTGTTCCGGAGTCAATGCCGAAGATACCGATGTTAGTGACCGTGATGGTGCCATTTGCCATCGCTGAAACCTCCGTCTTTCCCTCCCGGGCGGTTGCCGCAAGGCTGCCGATTGCCGTTGCAAGCTCAACGAGTGGCATCCGCTGTGCACTCTTGATGTTGGGCACCACAAGCCCTCGGGGTGTTGCCGCGGCTATTCCAAGGTTGACCTCGCGCAACTGAACTATTTCCTGTGTTTCTTCTTCCCACCGGGAATTTGCTTGCGGGGTCCGTTCCACGGCTTTGAGGAAGGCTCGGCATACGAAGGCTAGGGGGCTGAGCTTGATGTCCTTGAATTCTCGAAGTCTGCCCACTTCCGCGCGCAGGGCCATCATGCGGGAGACATCCACCGTGACGAACTCAGTGACGTGGGGTGCCGTGAATGCGGATGCCACCATGGCCGCCGCCGTGTGCTTGCGGACTCCTTTGATCGGGATGCGGATGTCGCCTTCCGTTTCCGGACCGAGGTTTGCCTGCGGCTTGGGTTGGCCGGACGCCTCAGTAGCAACGGCGGACGCCCTCAGTACATCCTGGCGCGTCACCACACCGTTAAGGCCAGTGGGCGTAACACCGGGCAGGTTCACGCCCAAGTCCTTGGCGAGCTTTCGCACCGGCGGTGTTGCCTTCGCCGGTTCGGGTCGCGCCGACGATGTGGCGGCCGGGGCCGGAGAATTAGCCGGGGCTGATCTGCGGCGCCGGCGCTGGGTGCGGAGTTCCCGGGCTCCATAGCCAACCAGGAGTTTCGGTTCGTCTTCGCCCGCGGACTCGGCACGCACCTTGGCAGGCGCCTCAACCGCAGTGTCGGAACGAAGCGTTTGTTCGGTCGCGATGCTGATGATTGAACGGCCCACGTCAACGGTTTCCCCTTGGTCTGCATGAAGGGCCGTCACTGCTCCGGCGAAAGGGCTCGGGAGTTCCACGATGGATTTGGCGGTCTCGATTTCCACGATGGCCTGGTTGACTTCGACAACGTCGCCGGGCTGTACCAGCCAGTTGACGATTTCTGCCTCAGTGAGGCCTTCCCCCACATCCGGCAGGGCGAACTCTTTGATGGTCATGGTCTTTCCCTTCCTTTAGTAGGTGAAGCTGCGGTCAACGGCATCGAGGATGCGATCCAGCCCGGGAAGCCAGTCCTCCTCGAGGCGACTGGGCGGGTACGGCGTGTCGTATCCGGTCACGCGGATTACCGGAGCCTGAAGGTAGTGGAACGCCTCGTCCTGCACCCGGGAGGCGATCTCGGCCCCGAGGCCAGCTGTCCTGGAGGCTTCATGGGCGACAACAAGTCGGCCGGTACGTTGCACCGACGCGAGGATGGTGACGTCGTCGATCGGTGATAGTGATCGCAGGTCGATGACTTCAATGCTTCGCCCCTCTTGGGCGCACGCATCTGCAACTTTGAGTGCTACAGGCATCAACGCACCGTACGTGACGAGCGTCAGGTCATCTCCGTGCCTGGCAATAACTGCCCGGTCCAGCCGATCCGGTGTGCGGTTCTGGTCAACATCGCCCTTGAGCCAATATGAGCGCTTTGGTTCGAGGAAGACGACCGGGTCATCGCTACGGATGGCGAGCCGGATCATGTCGTAGGCTTGCTGTGCAGACGACGGACTAACGACCCTAAGGCCGGCGGTATGTGCGAAGTATGCCTCCGGCGACTCGGAATGGTGCTCGATCGCGCCGATGCCTCCGCCAACGGGTATGCGGATGACAACAGGGACTTTGATCCGGCCTTCCGACCTGTGCCGGTACTTTGCCAACTGCGTGATGATCTGGTTCATTGCAGGAAAGACAAAACCATCAAACTGGATCTCGCACACCGGCCGGTATCCGGCCATGGCGAGACCGATTGCGCCGCCGACAATGCCTGCCTCTCCCAGCGGGGAATCAACTACGCGAAGGTCGCCAAAGCTCTTTTGCAGCCCGTCGGTCACACGGAATACCCCGCCGAGTTGTCCGATGTCCTCGCCCACGAGGACAACCTTGTCATCGGCTTCCATCGCGTGGCGCAGGCCAAGATTCAGCGCGTGTGCGATGGGCATTCGGGTTACGGTTTCGGTCATTCGCCGGCCTCCACAAATTCGATGTGCTCGGTCATTTGCTTCTCCAGTTCGGCGGGAAGGTCAACGAAGGTGTTACGGAACGAGGAGTCAGGTCGCGGATCAGGTAGCGATCTGCATCCTGTGCGCAAACGCTCTGCCAGCACCTGTTCCTCTTTGGCGAGCTCATCCACGAAAGCCTCGTCAATCCGGCCTGACGCCTCCAGATAGCGTCGAACGCGATCGATGGGATCGAGCGCTTCCCACTCGTCATTCTCCGCCCCTGTGCGGTAGCGTCCGTCGTCGTCAGAGGTCGTGTGCGGGTTACGGCGGTAAGTAAGGGCCTCAATGAGTGTCGGGCCGTTGCCGCTTCGAGCTACCGCAAGGGCCTTGCGGGTGGCGGCCAGGCAGGCGAGGACGTCGTTCCCGTCCACGCGGACGCCCCTGAAACCGAACCCTTCGGCGCGCTGTGCGACGGGCACACGGCTTTGTACAGAGTAGGGAGCGGAGATCGCCCATTGGTTGTTCTGGCAAAAGAATACGACCGGCAGGTTTTGCGCTGCTGCCCAAACGAACGCTTCGTTGGTCTCTCCCTCGCTCAGCGCACCGTCGCCGAGGAAGACCAGCACGGCACGGTCTCGCGCCGGATCGCCGGTTCCCACGTCGCCGTCCCGGACGATGCCCATGGCATATCCAACGGCATGCAGTGTTTGCGCGCCGATAACGAGGGTGTAGAGGTTGAAGTTGTTGGCGGCCGGATCCCACCCGCCCAAGGTTGTGCCTCGAAAGAGCCCTAGAAGGTTGACGGGATCCACACCGCGGCACCAAGCAACGCCGTGCTCGCGGTAGGTGGGGAATGCAACATCTCTCGGACCCATGGCACGGGCTGCACCCACCTGGGCTGCCTCCTGTCCGAGCAGAGACGGCCAGAGACCGAGTTCCCCCTGACGCTGGAGTGCAATGGCTTCGGTGTCAACGCGCCGGCTCATGACCATATCTCGGTAAAGGCTGGGGACGTCAACGCTAAGAGGATCAATCGGCAAGGCTTCGTTGGCACGGAACGTTCCGTCCTGCCACAACATGGAAATCGGCTCAGTTGTCATGATCGACCTCCCGTCCGAACGCCGTCCGTTGTCCCGTAGAGGTTGTCGATCGACGTCGTCCGCATGGCGCCTCCCAAAGAGTTTCTTTTGTTGATGAATTGGTAACTGATTTGATTTCCTAACCTTGAGGGAGCCTCTTAATATGGTCAACTTATTGGTAAACAACTAGACATTCTGTTCACAACGATAGGAATATTGGGAGATGCAAGTTCACGAAATGACCACCATCGACCGGCTGGACTCAGAGCTTCTCAAAAGGCTCGATGGCAATGCCCGTGCCGGAGTGGCTGAGCTTGCGGCGCAACTCGGCATCTCACGGAATACTGTTCTGGCGAGACTGAACCGCCTGGAAAACGCCGGCGTCCTAAAAGGATTTCGGCCCGTAATAGAACTGGAGGCGGCAGGCATTGCTGTTCAGGCATTCGTTGGTCTGGAGCTCGATCAGCGACTGCTCGAGCAAGTGGTTGACGCTCTCAGGCAGGTTCCCGAGGTTCTCGAGGTCATAATCCAGGCTGGACGCGAGGACCTCTTGGTCAGGGTTGCGGCAGTGACTCTCTCGGCACTACAGGAGGCCGTCGGACGTATGATCAGCATCCCCGGTGTGCGCCATACCAACACCAACCTGACAGTCTCAACCCCGTTGCCCTACAGGGTCCAGCCGTTACTCGACCATCTAACCCAGGAGTCCGGCTGGGGCAGGTCGACTCCGCTTCCTAAATAAGCCAACCGTGTGGCGAGCATTTGCTAGAGGATTTGTTAGACCCGTTCCCGCTCTTTGACGGCGGCAGATTTGAATAGAAGTTCATTTCGGCTTCCACGGGCGGGGTATATCCGAGTTCCAGTAGAGCCGACGGTAGTTACACCAGTTGATGTACTCGGCCACAGCTGCCTCGAGGGGAACTTTGCTGGGGGAATCGGTGTCCCGGCCCTTGACGGCCTCGGTGCCGTCGATGGCGGCGCGCACGCCCGCAGCGAACACGCTCTGGTCGAGATGATCGCGACGAGGACGGCACTGGTCACCGCCCTCGTCGAGGAATTGCGTGGATCGAACCCAGCTAGCGCCTGTTGATGACCGCCATCTTGCTGCGCATAGCGCTGGCGGCCAGTTCATAGTTGACATTGATCAGTCCGAGCACCTCGGACACGGTCTGCACCCGGCGTCGAACGGTGCGATCGCCTATGCGCTCGACACCGGGCACACCAAGAGCGAACTCAGCGGCCAACGGCGTCGGCATATCGACCTCCAACACGAGCTCTCCGGGAAGTTCGGGACGAGGCAGTGATGCTGCTCCACGGACTGTTTCAGCCGCGGCGGCACGGATCAGCTCTCGTGCGACGCTCGGTGCGATTGAATCGGTCGCGGACCAGCCATGGGCGACCTTCACTTGAACTGTCTTGGCGTCAGGCATAACGGATTCCACGAGCTCGCAGATAATGTCATCACCGGTGACGAGTCCTACAGGAACGCCTAACGAGGCGGCGTAGAGCGCATTGACTTCCGCTTCCGAGACGGGACGCCCGCCGAGACGAACCTCCGTGAAATGGCTCGAAAACGTGTGGGCCAGAACGCCCGGTGCCCCCGCTGGTGCGTGGTAGCCCAGAAAGAGCGCGATATCGCAATCTGCCGTGAGCCCTTCAGCCATGCACTGGGCTTTGGGCGATCCGAAGACCAGGCGTGCACGCGGATCCAACTGCTCATGAATAAGGTTGTCCATGGTGCCGTGTGAGTCGTTAACGACGACGACAGTGGCGCCGCCGTCGTACGCTCCCTCAATGGCGGCATTGGTCTCGGCCGTCATGAGCTCCTGGGCGCGCGGATAGCCGAAGCCGCCACGCACCACCTGATCCAATGTGGCGATCCCAGCAATACCTTCCATGTCTACGGATATATAGACCTTCATTTGTCATCAAACCTCTCTGCTTGGCTCTCACGAAGGTAGTCGACCGCAAGTCTGGCGACGGTGCCAATGACACGATCGGCGTCGGGGTTGCGCAGATCCTCGGTGGGCTCCCGCAGGAAGACCCCGACGGCGAAGCGTCCGCCATCGGGGAATTCGACGACGCCGACCTCGCTGCGGGCGAAGATAAGAGTTCCGGTTTTGCCTGAGACCTTGACATCGGAGCTTGGGAAACCTGAGGTCAGACGGTGCGGCCAGGCCTGCTGGCCCATGATGCGACGCACTTCGGCACTCGCCTCCTCGCCGATGACTTCGTCCCGCCAGATCGCGGCGAGCATGGTGGTCATTTCTCGTGGCGTGGTGCAATCGGTGAGTTCGGGATTGGCCGCGCGGATGCTGCGCAACTGTTCCCGTTGCTGAGCCGAGAGAGGGCTGACGGCAGCGGCAGCTGCGAGCACTTCCATTGGCATACCGAGGTCCTTATCCATTGTCGCGAACAGGCCGGCGCAGTCGGTCAAAACAGTCGTGTGCTCAAGCCCGAACCGTTTGATGGTTTCGTTGATTGCGTCGTAGCCAAGAAGGTCCACTATGACGTCCGTCGCCCGGTTGTCGCTCACCGACATCATCAAGAACGATAGATCGCGCAGGGACAGCTCGACGTCATCAAGCATGGCCGAAAGCCCTGTGCCACCAATAGTGCGCCGGTCATCCGAGGCAAGGCTGATCCGGTCTGTGGGTGTGCGCTGTCCTGTGGTGTATTGGCGGCAGAGTTCCACGAGGACGAGAACCTTGAAGACACTGGCTGTGATCACGGGGTTGTCCGCATCAAGGCCAATTTCGATGCCGGTGTCTATATCGATGGCGTGCACGGATCCGCGCACACCCGCTTCGTTGAGTTGGGCCGCGAGGGCGTCGCGTACGGAGGCGAGATCTGGATGCGTAGGTGTCACTGGTCCAGTATCGTCGTGGGAAAAGGTGAATTGTTCGTATGGCGGACCAAATTCAYGGTTGCCCGGCTGTACATTTGATCAGAAGTGGGAGGACATTGATGTCCCAGGAAACCTCAAGCCGTGCGCCGGAGTCATCGTTGGGCCGCATTGTTGAACGGCTCGGCTCAACACTTTTGTCGCTGGAAGCCGGCACGCTCGATGCCAGCCGGCTCGTGCGATCTGTGGTGCTTTACGACCCGTTGGACCGTCCAGCGCTGACGCCGGGTGCGTTGGTGCTCGGCTTGGGTATTTCGGGTTCTGATCAAACGGTAGAACAGGTCCGACTGCTCGCTGCCGATGGAGCCGTCGCTCTGGTGCTACGGGAGCCAATTCCGGTAGGCCCCGAGGTGGCACAGGCCGTGGCGGAAACTGGACTGGTGCTTTTTAGCCTGGTCCGGGGGGCGTCCTGGATCCAGGTCGCCACGATGTTGACCTCCGCTTTGAGCATCGACTCCTCGAATCACGTGGCCCCCGGGTCAGAAACGAGTATCGGTTCTGACCTCTTTGAACTGGCCAACGCCCTGGCTGCGCTACTCCAGTCGCCGGTGACGATCGAGGATCTCTCTTCACGCGTCATCGCCTTTTCCGCCGATCAGGCGGGGACGGATGAGCCGCGTCGACGGACCATCCTGGGACTTCACGTCCCGGAGGCCCTCAACGACGCGCAGCGGAAGAACGGTGCGTTCAGGCGCATTTACACCTCGGAACGCCCGGTCTTCGTCGAGAAGCCGGAACCAGAGGCGCTTCCACGTGTTGCGATGCGTGTGAAGGCGGGCGAGGAACTGCTTGGCTCGATCTGGGCAGTTGTTCACGAACCACTCACCGAACAGCGTGAGCAGGGGATGGTTGAAGCTGCCAGAGTGGTCGCCCTGACGATGCTCCGCGCGCGCGTCAGTTCGGACTCCTCGACGCGCCTTCGGTTGGGTCTGGTGAGCATGCTCCTTGACGGCGGCACACGAGCACGGGAGGGGGCGAACCAGCTCAATTTCTCCAAGTCTGCAGCGTGTGTGATCGCAATTGGCGCGCGGAGCGAGCACGACGATGCCGTGCGCACGGAATCCGAGGCTCAGCGCGTCGCCAGCGCGTTGAACATGTACCTCCAACCCATCTATCCGCGTGCCGTTGCGTCTCTGCTTGGACGCATCATCTACGCCGTCGTTCCTCTGCGGGAGACGAAGCGGAGCGCCCAGGATGAGGCAGTCCAGATTGCCCACGCGTTCATCGCCCGCATGGATACGCCGAGCACACTCTTTGCGGGGATAGGTTCGGTGGTTTCTGAAGTATCCGAGCTCAACCGCTCGCGCACCGAGGCGGATGCCGCGCTCCGGGTGTTGCGCGGTAGGGAGACTTCGCAATTGCGCGTAGCAACGATCGCAAATGTTTACGGGGCGGCGCTGATGCTGCGGCTCTCGGACTTGCTTGCCGCGGACCAGATGTCCGTCAGCGGTCCGCTGGAGGCGCTTGGTAAGTACGACGTCGAACACAACACAGAGCTGATCTCGACTCTGCGCAGCTGGCTGGACCATTTTGGTGACGTCAGTGCCGCCGCAGAGGCCATCCACGTTCACAAGAATACGTTCCGGTACCGCCTTGGCAGATTGGCGGAAATTGGCGGGATAGATATGCAGGATCCAGAGGTGAGATTCGGCCTCATGTTGGAGCTGCGACTGTTCCCCTAACTGCCCTTGGGTCCAAGGTACCAATTGGATCCCTACATTTGGCCGTTCGAACGATGATCGAGGCGCATGTAGGGGCGAGTGTTAATCAAAGCACCCGCGATGATGCGGGCCAGCCGGCTTACAACACTCGACCCCCCAAGGTGGACAGCCATGAAAGTTCGTTCAAACTCCGCGATACCGCTCGCCGTCGTGAGTACGTTTGTTCTCGCCGCGTGCAGCGGCCCCGCAACGCCAGTCAGCTCAGCCCCGGAGTATGCCAAAGACGGCACGCTAACCGTTGCCCTGGACGAGGATCCAGGTGACCTCAACCCGGCCAGTTCCAACCTGGTCGCTGCGCAAGTCGTTGCCTCCTACACTTACGACACCCTCCTCTTCGCTGATCCGTCAACGGGTGCACTCAAGCCATATTTGGCCACGAATTGGACGGAGACCCCCGCCAAAGTCACCTTCACCCTCAAAGACGGGGTGACGTGCGCTGACGGAACACCGTTCACCGCGCAGACCGCAGCGGACAACTTCGCCTGGATCGTGAACCCCGCCAACGGGTCTCCGCTGAAGGACTCAGTCATCCCAGCGGATGCGAAGGCGACAGCAGTAGGAAATGTACTGACAGTCGAGACACCCGAAGCTTCTCCTTTTCTGCTGCAAACCATTGGTAGTACGGCCCTGGTGTGTTCAGCGGGGCTGAAAGATCCCAAGAGCGTCGCGGCGGCCAGTAACGGTACCGGTCTCTTTGTGATCAAGGAAGTAGTTCCCAACGACCACATCACGCTTGCACGCCGCGAAGGCTATAACTGGGGCCCCGAAGGTACCGTGACCTCGGAAACACTTGGTGTGCCCAAAACAGTCGTCATCAAGATTGTGAACAATGCCAGCACTGCTGCCAACCTTCTATTGTCCAAGGGCATCAACATTGCCGACGTTTCAGGGCCCGATGAGGCGCGTGTGGAAGCAGCTAAGCTTCCCTCGAAGCCGACCACCCGCCTCGCAGGCGAGATTACCTTCAACCATTACCCCGGGCTTCCCACCGAGGACCCCGAGGTACGCAAGGCGCTGACAGCAGCCATCGATCTGGACACCTACACCAAAATCATCACCGATGGAAAAGGTAAGCGTGCTACCTCGCTAATGGCCGTAGAGCCGAAGCGATGCTCCTACGACAGCATCCAGGGAACGTTGCCGGCCTTCGATGTCAGCAATGCGCAATCCACACTCACTGCTGCCGGATGGACCAAGAATTCCTCAGGTATCTTGGAAAAGAACGGCAAACCGCTGACGCTCTCGCTCTACTACATCAACGACTCAGATCTTGGCAATGCCGCAGCTGAGTACTTGGCCGCACAGTGGAAGTCGCTCGGGGTCCAAGTCAAACTCCTCGGTGGTGACCAGAACTTTGTCGTCACCAATAGTTTCTCGGCCCAGGACCCGAGTAAGTGGGACGTTAATACGATCACCCTCAATAGCGATACGCCCAGTATCTTCCCGGCCTATCTGACGGGCCCAACCTCGCCCGAGGGCACTAACTACGCCTCCGTCAAGAATGCCAAGTACGAGGATCTAGTAGGTAAAGCCCGGCTAGAATCGGGCACATCTGCCTGTGAGCTGTGGAAGCAATCCGAGCAGGCCCTGTTTTCCCAGGCTGACCTGATCCCGATTGCGATTGATACACACAACGTCTACTTCAATGGCGCTGAATCGATCTACCCTTCCGGAAACGCAATAGTTCCCGGTTCGGCCTATCGGGTGCTTCGGTGACGGACAATGACTGAGCAACAGGTTCTCCCTTCAATAGGGGCACCGAACGGAAGCAGTCCGCACTCGGCGAAAGCGATATGGGGTGGCCGGTGGGCAACATTTCTTGCCCGCAGGCTCTCCCGGCTCGGAGTCTCGATCATTGTTCTTGTGACCGTGGCGTTCTTGAGCATCCGGGCGATTCCGGGTGATCCGGTGCGGATCGCCCTGGGTATCCGCGCATCCCAAGCGGTTGTTGATGAGCGACGGGCAGCACTCGGGCTCGACCTGCCCCTCTGGGAGCAGTACATCCGCTTCTGGCAGGGACTATTCACCGGAAATCTTGGAGAGTCCTTTAGCCTGCAGATGCCCGTGACAACAGTGCTTGCACAGCGGCTTCCGGCAACACTGGAACTCGCCGTTCTCGCCTTGGTCGTCATGCTGGCGTTTGCGATTCCCGTTGGTCTGGTGACCGCCGCGTTGACGCGCGGCGGTCGCCGGCGGGGCCTTGAACTTGGCTACACGACCGTGAGCGGCTTTATCGCCGTCATTCCAGAGTTCTTGATCGGTGTCGGGCTCATCTACGTGTTCGCCGTACAGTTTCACTTGCTCCCTGTGGCCGGGCGGAGCGGACCGGAATCCTATATTTTGCCGGTTCTTGCGCTATCCCTTGGCGGCATTGCCGGCATCTCGCGAATTGTGCGTGCGGAGGCCCTCTCCGTGCTCGACCAGGACTATATTCGCACCGCCCGTGCCAAGAGGATGTCCAGCTGGCGAATTTACATGCGCCACGCGCTCCCTAACCTGCTTACCTCCTCCCTGACCATCGGCGGGCTCGTACTTGGCGGCCTGATCGCCGGAACGGTACTTGTGGAGACGATTTTCTCGTGGCCCGGGTTGGGCATGACGATTGTCGCCTCGATCATGCACAAAGACTTCCCCCTGGCCCAAGGTGTCATCATCGTCTACGGACTGTTCGTTTTGCTCGTGACGCTTGTTGTTGACATTGTGCTAGTGCTGCTTGACCCGCGTTCCGCATTGGGGGAGAACTAATGGCTTCCTTCCCAGCGCACCCGGCATCGGGTCAGCGACAGGCACAACGATTTGCAGCCGTCATGCGCTCGCCACTTGGCATTGCAACAGTTGTAGGCGTTGTCATAATGGTATTCGGCGTGGTTTTCGGCCCAATAATATGGGGCGCACAGGCGACTGTTACCGATTTCAAACAGCTCTCAGCCCAGCCCAGCCCGGACCATCTCTTCGGCACGGATGCTGGCGGACGTGATGTTCTGGCCCGGGTGCTCACGGCAGCCCGACTCTCGGTCGGAATGGCGCTCGGGGCGACTGCCCTCGGCGTCTCAGGCGGAGTCCTAATTGGGTTCCTGCCTGTCGTATTGCCGCGCAAGACAGCCAGGCTTGTCGTCAGCGCCACGGGCATCGCGATCGCCTTCCCGGCCCTTCTGATGATCATGCTGTTCTCCATAGTTGTGGGTACCGGGGCCCAAGGCGCCATGCTGGCCATCGGCTTCGCCATGATGCCCGCCTTTGGACGATTGACTCAAACTATGAGTTCTTCGGTCGCCGGCCGTGATTTTGTGCTTGCGGCTCGAGTCCTCGGCGTCTCAAAGGTCCGGATTCTGCTCCGGCACATCCTCCCCAATGTGCGTGAACCGCTCATCGTCAACGCAAGCCTGTCCGCTGGCGCCGCGCTCGTCGCCTTCTCCGGTCTGTCATTCCTCGGACTGGGCGTCCAGGCACCCGACTTTGACTGGGGCCGGCTCCTCAATGAGGGGCTAGGCAAGATTTATGTCAATCCGGCCACGGCTCTGGCTCCTGCCGGGGCGGTCATCTTTGCTGGCGTGGTCTTCACGTTGCTCGGGGAAACTCTTTCACGCGGTTTCGGGATCGAACCAATCCTGGGAAAGCGACCACGGGCGCTGCCAAGAATCGCACGCACCGAGTCTGAAGTTGTGCCAGATGGGGCCGATGACACTGTGCTTCGCGTGCGTGGCCTGCGGGTGGCGGTCCCGGCCGGATCCGATTGGACGCACCCTGTGAACGATGTGAGTTTCGATATTCGTCGCGGCGAAATCGTCGGCCTCGTGGGTGAGTCAGGATCGGGTAAGTCCCTGACGTGTCTGGCCGTGGCCGCGTTGTTGGAAGAACCGCTGGACGTTTCGGCAGATAGCGTGCATTTCGATGGGTCGGAACTCATTCAGAACGGAAAGTTGCCCAGCCGTATCCGCTCTGCCGTGTCGCGGAAACATCTGGGGACGAGGTTGGCGCTTGTCTTCCAGGACCCGTCAACATCGCTTAACCCGGCCTTGCACGTCGGCACGCAGATTGCTGAGATTGGTGGTCTTCACGGGGGGCTAAGCGCCAAGGCGGCACAGGAACTGGCGGTCGACCGACTTCGCGAGGTTCGGATACCTGACCCGGAACGGCGCGCCAAACAATACCCCTATGAGTTCTCCGGCGGTATGCGCCAACGGGCCATGATCGCCATGGGGTTGATGGGGCGCCCCGTCTTGATCATCGCCGATGAACCAACCACGGCCCTGGATGTGACGGTGCAGCGCGGAGTTCTCGGCCTCTTGAAAGCGGTGAACACCGAGGAGAACGCGGCGATCCTGCTCGTTTCCCATGACATCGCGGTCGTCACCGGGCTGTGTACACGTGCCTTGGTCATGTACCGGGGATCAATCGTGGAAGACGTCGGCGTGGACGATCTGGTGGCTGGCCGGGCCAAACACCCATACACCCGGGCACTCCTCGACGCCGTGCCGAGCATGAAAGCCCAGAAGGGGGAGCCATTCGCCACGATTCCGGAGGGCACGGTCTTCCCGGCAGCGCTGATGGAGGAAGTCGTATGAGCACACTTGAATTCCGGAACCTGTGGGTCCGGTTTGGTAGCGGACGGTCCGCGTTCGACGCTGTACGCGGCATCGACTTGATCGTCCCCTCGGGGAAGATCGTCGGACTCGTCGGCGAGTCAGGTTCGGGGAAATCGACCATTGCCAGAACCGCTGTCGGCTTGAGCGAACCCCACCACGGCAGTATTCTGCTCGACGGCGTTGACGTGGCCCACGCCAAAGGGAGCACCGGGCGAGTGCGGCAGCGCATCCAGATGGTCTTCCAGGACCCCTATTCCTGTCTTGACCCGAGGATGTCGATTGGTTCCTCGATCAAGGAGGCGCTCGACGTCACCGAACGGCGGAAACGTCGCGAGCCGGGCACCTACCCGTCGACGAGTCGGGCGGCCCGGAACGCCCGCATTGGCGAGCTTTTGACGATGGTGGAACTTGACTCGACAATGGCGCACTCCTTCCCGGGAACCCTCTCCGGCGGCCAGCGCCAGCGCGTGGCCTTGGCCAGGGCACTCGCCGCCGAACCGGATGTCCTGCTAGCGGATGAGATCACCTCGGCCCTTGACGTGTCCGTCCAGGGAACCGTACTGAATCTACTGCTTGATCTTCAGCAACATCTGTCACTCACGGTGCTCTTCATCAGCCACAACCTCGCCGTTGTGAGCCGTGTGTGCGACGAAATCGCCGTCATGAACCGCGGCGAAATCGTCGAACGCGGACCGGCGGCCCAAGTCATTGAACACCCCAAAGATTCATACACCCAGGAATTAGTCAGGGCGATACCGCAAATTGGTGTCCCGCTCTTCGGTAAAGAGGAGATTGAACAATGACACGTCCACTGACCATTGACGATCTACGCCAAATTGTTGTGTCGAGTGAGACCGCAATACCACCGGACACCGAGCTGGTTTTCTGCGCCCTATCGAGCATCCAGGCTGGAGCCCGCACAGTGAATTGTGGATCACGGCATCCTGGACGACGCCCCGTCCACTCAGCCGGGGTCGGTTACCGGGACTTTCAGCGAAGGAGCAAGAGTTGAGCGCCGCGGCGATGATCGAGGCCAACGCCGCCGAACTTGCCAAGGTCTATTCAAAGGATAGCAACGTCGAGATTCGGGAGCTGCATACTTCACCAGAGATGGTTACAGCCGCCAAACTCCTTGCCGACGTGTGGGGGCTGGAGCCAAATAGGACCCATGTGAAACCCGACATGATGGTCGCCCTGGCTCACGCAGGAAACTACGTGGTTGGTGCGTTTGACGGCGAGCAGATGGTGGCCGCATGCATCGGCTTCTTCTACGCCCCCAAGGATCTGGCACTGCACTCGCACATTGCCGGTGTCCTCGGGGACCGTGCCGGGAGCGGAATCGGAAAGGCGCTCAAGTACCATCAGCGCGCCTGGTGCCTGCGTCGGGGGATCGAGACCATGACGTGGACGTTCGATCCCCTGGTGGCACGGAACGCCTTCTTCAATCTGGAAAGGCTCGGAGCGCGTTCAGCGCAGTACCTGCCAAACTTCTACGGTGAGATGACCGACGAACTCAATCGCGGCCACGCCAGTGACCGTCTCTTGCTCCATTGGGATCTGCGTGGCTCCACTGCCGCACGACCCAGCCTCGAGGGAACTTTGCCACCGGCAGTGCTAAGCCGCGGCGAGGACGGCCCAGTGCTCGAATCTACGATCGATCACCGGGCACGGGCCTGCCGAATCGAGATCCCCTCCGATGTGGAAATTCTGCGTCTCAACAACCCCAACGCGGCCGAGCAGTGGCGGCTCGCTGTCAGAGCTGCATTCGTCCCGCTGCTAGCCGACGGCTGGCAAATCGCCGGCTTCGACCGCAGCGGTTTCTATCATATGGAAAGGACCTGAACATGCGGATTCTCAACGTTGAGCTGATCACGGTACGCCTACCTCTCGTCGCCCCGTTCACCACGTCCTTTAGTACCCAAACTGAGCGCACGCCGCTGCTGATTAAACTCACCGCTGAGGTCGAGGGCTCAGAAGTAGTGGGCTGGGGGGAATGCGTTGCGCTTCAGGACCCGCTGTATTCCGAGGAATACCTTGACGGCGCCCGTGACGTGCTGCGCCGCTACCTGATCCCGCTGTTGTATCTATGGCAAGACGCGGGCAACACCCTCACGGCTGAGATGGTGGGGCATGCCCTTCGGCACATTGTGGGCCACAGGATGGCGAAGGCAGCCCTGGAGATGGCGGTGCTTGACGTCCAGCTTCGGGCAAGCGAAAAATCGTTTGCCAGCTACTTCGGGGCCACCACGGCTTCCGTTCCCTCAGGAGTGTCCGTTGGCATCGCGGATTCCATCGACAGCCTGCTCGGAACCGTCGGTAACTTTGTCGACCAGGGATACGTGCGCATCAAGCTCAAGATCAAGCCAGGCTGGGATATAGAACCTGTGCGGGCAGTGCGGGAGCGTTTTGGCGACATTCCCTTGCAGGTAGACGCCAACGCCGCCTACACGCTGCTGGATGCGCCGTTGCTGCGCCAGTTGGATGCGTTTGATCTCCTGTTGATTGAGCAGCCGCTGGGTGAGGACGACCTGCGCCAGCATGCGGTGCTGGCCAGGACGATGAGGACTCCGATGTGCTTGGATGAATCGATAGTCTCGGCGACAGCCGCAGCGGATGCGATCGCACTGGGCGCGGCCGCAGTGATCAACGTCAAACCCGGCCGAGTCGGCGGCTATCTCGAAGCCAGGCGCATCCACGACATCGCCTCAGCGAACGGCGTCGCGGTCTGGTGCGGTGGAATGTTGGAGACGGGACTGGGTCGAGCCGCGAACGCAGCGCTGGCCGGAATGCCGGGCTTCACGCTTCCGGGGGACATTTCAGCCTCTGACCGCTTTTACCGGCTCGATATTACCGAACCGTTCGTACTCGACGCCGGCCGCATCGCCATCCCGAGCGGACCCGGCTTAGGCGTGGCCCCGCTCCCCGAGATACTCAAGAAAGTACGCGTCCACTCGGAGACCGTTGCCCCCTGACGCAATTCGCAGACCGTGTCGTCCCATGCCGACAGTCGACGTGTTCCAGCCTGCGCCTAACATCCAGCCCTGCCAAGCCATGCAGAGAGAAATGAGGAAATGTCCCCGTGGTGAAGACTACAGACATCACCCTTGGCATCATCGCCAAGGACCTGAAAAAGTCGCCCAGCGAAGCACTCGTGATAGGCATCAGCCAGGGTCCCGACGGACCGGTGCTCCTCGCGAACCCCCTGAGCGCCAAGGTCACCGAGTTTCTGGCGGCCTCGTTGGAACTTCTCGGCATCACCGGCGCAGCCGACGAGATTAACCGCCTGCCGGGCATCCCGGAGACAGGGTCGGCCGTTCTCGTTCTTGCGGGTGTCGGCAAGGTCGCCGGCGGCGCCCTACTGACGGAGGAGGCGCTGCGTCGGGCCGCAGGATCAGCGGTCCGTCAGTTGGCTGGACTGTCTTCGGTAACCCTGGCATTTCCGATGGCGTCCCTTGCCGACGTCGCTGCAGTCGCGGAAGGTGCCGCACTCGGTTCCTATTCCTACACCGAGCACCGCTCCAGCAAGGACGGCCTCAAAGATCCGGTCGGCAAGGTCCTGATCCACACGGCCATTGATGGCAAAGACATTCAGCCCGTCCTTGACCGGGCGCTGCTGGTCGGACGCGCAGTCAACACCACCCGGACCTTGGTCAACCAGCCGCCCAGCCACCTCTACCCGGAGTCCTTCGCCGACGCTGCCAAGGAACTTTCCAAGGGCCTTCCAGTCAAGGTGACGGTCTGGGATGAAAAGCGCCTCGAAAAGGACGGCTTCGGCGGCATCCTTGGCGTCGGCAAGGGCTCCACCCGCCAGCCGCGCCTCGTCAAGGTGGAGTACGCGCCTGCCAAAGCCACCAAAATGATCGCACTGGTCGGCAAGGGCATCACCTTCGACACCGGCGGCATCTCCATCAAGCCGGCCCTGGGCATGGGTGACATGAAGAGCGACATGGCCGGTGCCGCCGTCATCCTCAACACCGTCCTGGCTGTCGCAGAACTCGGACTCCCGGTCAAGTTAACGGCCTGGCTGTGCATTGCGGAGAACATGCCCTCGGGAGCTGCCCAGCGACCCGCCGACGTCCTGACGATGTTCGGCGGCAAGACGGTTGAAGTCCTGAACACAGACGCCGAAGGCCGCCTGGTCATGGCCGACGGCCTGGCAGCGGCCAGCCTTGAACAGCCGGACGTCATCATCGACGTCGCCACGCTGACGGGCTCACAGCTGATTGCCCTGGGCGACCGCACCGCGGGCGTGATGGGCTCCGATTCCGTCACCGGCGCCATCAAGGCCGCCGCGGACCGCGCCGGCGAGATCGTCTGGCCGATGCCGTTGCCGGAGGAACTTAGGCCCAGACTTGACTCGCAGGTCGCGGACATCGCCAACATCGGCGGACGCCACGGCGGCATGATGATCGCGGCCGTCTTCCTGCGCGAATTTGTGGGCAACGGCAAGGACGGCGAACAGATCCCGTGGGCGCACATCGACATCGCCGGACCGTCGTTTAACAACGGCAGCCCCTACGGCTACAACCACAAGCAGGGCACGGGCTGCACCGTCCGCACCCTGCTCGCGTACGTCGAAGACGTGCTCGCAGCGGGCTGAACCAGCCCCCGGTGGGGCCGGTCAAGGACCGGCCCCACCGCCCAACATGACTCTGGCCACGAGAGCCCCACCGCCAGGTGGAACCCACACTGCTGAACGGCGATGGACACGGCAAAGAAAAACGAGTCGGAGCCTGAAACGCTGGTGACACAGCCGGCGGCCGACCGGGCCGCTCGTCTTGGGCACGGCGGCGACATCAGCCAACGGATCTAAATCAATCGCCCCGGCCTGGTACGAGGGTCATTTCCGGCTTAGGGGGAGGATCGGTTTGTGGTCGCCGATGCTCGCCTGCGCCGACATCCCTTAAACCCGACCGGCGGCTGGAGGCCTGAGCGGCTTCGGAACTTAAGCGCTTGGGTTTTTCTACAGCTTTCTGGTTTTTTTCCGTCTTATTCACCAGTGAATCGAGACGGCATGCGCGAAAGGATGGGGTCAGAGGTGGCTTACCACGGCAGTGGGCGGCATCTTCTTTACCAAATCACCATCACGCCGCGAGCATGGTGGTTCCTGTAGGCCCGCGACGTGAGGACTCTTGTGAAACGCTCTATCAAACTCTCCGACTTCGCGCAGATGGGTGTTCCATCGGCTCCTGCCTCACTGAGGGCAGCGTCCGCTACCGCTACCGCTGCGGCTCCTGTGTCTCTGGACACCGACTATTGGCAGCACCGCCTGGAAACTCTAATTGCCAAGCACGGGGCGCCGGGCGCCGTGTTTGGGATACTGCGCACGGGCACCGCCATTCCGGGGCGGGGCGCGGAAGAACGTTGCGTCGTGGCCGCCGGTGTCACTAATATTCGCACAGGCCAAAGCGTCACCACCGACACCTTGTTTCAACTCGGTTCGATCAGCAAGACGTGGACCACAACCCTGGCAATGCAACTGGTGGCCGAAGGCAAATTGGATCTGGATGCCCCCGTACGTGATGTGTTGCCGGACTTCAAGCTCGCCGACGAATCCGCTGCGGCGACGATCACCATGCGGCACATCCTCACGCACACCAGTGGTATTGACGGGGACCTCTTCACCGATACCGGCCGCGGTGATGACTGCGTGGAAAAATATGTGGCGACCTTGTCCACGGCTGCGCAAATCTTCGCCCCTGGACTGACATGGTCCTACTGCAACACCGGGTTCGTAATTGCGGGGCGGGTGGTAGAAGTTCTACGCGGCATGTCCTGGGACGCAGCAGTGGCAATGCACATCTGTGCTCCTTTGGATCTGAAGGCGACCACCACCTTGCCGGAGCAAACCGCGCTACACAGTTTCGCCGTAGGACATAAGGGACTGGGCGAAGCAAGCCAGGTGACGGACGTTTTCTTGTTTCCGCGCAGTGTTGGCCCAGCCGGATTGGTCACTGCTTCCACGGACGACGCCCTCACGTATGCGCGCTCCTTCCTGCCCGGAGGGACGGCGCTAATGCCTGCGGCACAGTGTTCGGAAATGCTCCGCGGACAGATCCGCATGTCACATGCCACCACTTTGGCCGACGAATGGGCTCTCGGCTGGTGCCTGCAGGATTGGGGCGGAGTACCAACCATCAACCACGATGGCGCAACGCTGGGTCAAAAGGCGTACCTTCGACTATTCCCGGAACAAGGCATGGCTTTGTCCCTGTCCGCCAACGGAGGKCGGGCGGACAGCATCCATCGGGAATTGTTTGCCGAGGCGGCACAGCTGTTCGCAGGGGCTACGATGCCGGCCGCGTTCGGCCCGGAATCTGGCGCTGATATTGGCGTTGCGGCCGGTTCCGGAAGTCGCCTCCGTGAATATGCCGGTGTCTATGAGGCGGCAGGCTTCCGGATCGTGATTGAACCGCGCACCGACGGGCCGGCCGGCGAATGGCAGGCGCGGGCTTTTGACACCAGCGGGCCCGAGATGATGGCCACCGAGCTGAAACTGGTGAGCGTTGGCAGCAAACACTTTGGGGTGCAAAGCCCGAACAACCCGGATTGGACGCGGATCAGCTTTGAGTCCACCGCAGAGAGACACTTGATGCACTTTGGCCTCCGGGCTTACCCGCAGGTCACCAGCCATAGGTGAGGGACGCGCCCAGTCTGCCGAGAGGCCTTCGGCCATGTACGTGCACAACGACGTGGGGACGGGAAACTAGCTTGCGTTTTGGTCGTTTGGCCAATGTGGGGGCCCTACGTACCCGAGATGATTGTCGAATCAACGACATGACGGAGCGGAATGACGACAATCAAATGGCAGGACGTTTCTCTGCTGGCGCACTGCGAGGAACGGTTGCCCCTGATCCTCGCCGACCTTGAACTCCTAGTCAACTGTGAGTCACCCTCATACGACTTCCAGGCGGTTGCGACGAGTGCGAACATGATCGCGGACCTCATCGAGAAACGGCTTGGTGTCCGGCCGGAAACGTTCGAGATTGCTGGCTGCCGGCATCTGCGCCTGCGATTCGGCACGCCTCGAGTGATCATCTTGACCCACCATGACACGGTGTGGCCACACGGCACCCTTAACGCGATCCCCTTCTCCATCGTGGACGGCGTGATCAGGGGCCCGGGTTGTTTCGATATGAAGCTCGGACTCGTCCAGGCAATCCACGCACTCGCCGTGTTGCGCGAACGTGGGGGAGACCGTGCCCTGGACGGTGTAAGTCTTTTGGTCACCGGCGACGAGGAGACAGGATCTACCACTTCCCGCGCCTTGATCGAGTCCGAGGCCCAAGGGTGCGCTGGAGCCTTAGTGCTGGAGGCTGCAGGCGACGGCGGCGCGCTAAAAGTCGAGCGTAAAGGCGTTTCAAACTACCGGCTGACAGTTGACGGCCGGGCGGCGCATGCCGGGTTGGAGCCGGAAAAGGGAGTGAACGCCGGCGTCGAACTGGCGCATCAGATCCTGGCCATTGAAACCCTGGCAGACGTTGCCCAAGGAACCTCCGTCACGCCAACAGCACTGCGCGCGGGCACGACCACGAACACTGTGCCAGCGCAGGCGATGATAGACGTCGACGTCCGCGTTCGCTCCCAGGCCGAACAGGACCGTGTGGACCTTGCCATGCGTTCCCTCGTTCCTATCAACCCTGCCGCGACGCTCGCTGTCACCGGCGGGGTAAACCGGCCGCCCATGGAACGCGGGAGTGCACTGGGTCTTTTTGCCAAGGCGGAGCGGATAGCAAACCGAGAGGGTCTCGGCAAAATTGCCGCGATTGGCGTCGGGGGTGCTTCAGACGGAAACTTTACTGCGGGAATCGGTGTCCCAACCCTTGACGGCCTCGGTGCCGTCGGCGGCGGTGCACATGCCCGCAGCGAGCACGCGCTGGCCGGCATGATCACGACGAGGACGGCACTGGTCACCGCCCTCGTCGAGGAATTGCGTGTATCGGATCCAGCTAGCGCCTGTTGAAGACCGCCATCTGGCTGCGCATGTCGCTGTCGGCCAGTTCATGGCTGACGTTGATCAGTCCGAGCACCTCGGACACGGCCAGCACTTGGCCCCGAAAGCTCCAATTGTCTATGCGCTCAATTGCACGTCAATCCAGGCTCACTTATTTACCGCTATCGGCTTCTTGATTAATCCCACCAGAGTGCGGCCCCGTTTTGACCAGACAAAACATGCTCATTCTGCAACAGGATACGACGGGGAAAAGGTGACGAGGGGACCACTCTCAAACGTGGGATCGAATCACCCACGTACGTCATTTTACGAATCACTAAATGCGAGTGCTTTTTTGTGTAACTATTAATCGTTTGAGAACTATTTATCATTAGGAGAACCGCCAAATTGACTAACGACTTTTCAACCCAGTACGAAGCGCCTACCAAGAACCCAATCCTCAGCATTCTCGGTCTGGTCTGTGGAACGCTTGGCTTCTTGACCGGCCTCGTTCCTGTGCTCGGACTCATCTTCTCAATTGCCGGACTAATTTTGAGTCTGAAGGGCCGTGAGAAGGAGCCTGCAGGGACTACTTTTGTCCTTATCGGTGTGATCCTGGCCATCATCGGTCTTATTGCAGGTGTGCTCGTTCTAATCCTGACGATCATAGCAATCGCTAATGGCGCTAAGTTGACGTCGCCCTAGATATTGACGGTAGTGCCGATGCAAAGAGGCTGCTACTAGCCGATTGAAAGTAGCTCGCTAGTGTCTTTCCTGTAGTTGACTCTTAAGGGGGTTGGGTTACAGCAATGGGGGCATGAGCTGGAATTCGGCGCCTGCAACGGGCTGAAGGACTCTCGCTTCGAGAGACCCCTGGGAAGCTTGATAGTGCCCGGAAAGTGGTCGATCAGGCCTTAGCCAATAATGTATCCACCGCCTCCACGCTGAAGAAGTACACGGACTTGGGTTGTGGATTCAAAGAACGCGAGCCGGGGCACAGGCCGCTTCCTCGCAGTACCAGCTGTACTTGTCACCGAGAAGCTCCACAGCTCTGGCAACAGGGATAGCTCGGATCCGCTGGAACCGTCGTTCCTTGTGACGGGTCGCCGCAACACCACAACTGGGGCGCCCCGCCGGCTGGTCGGTTTCGATAATGACCCGGCACCGGCTGTATGCCAGAAGCCTGACAGACATGTCGCGGTAGTCGGGCAGTTTGAAGATGCTGGTGGCAGCGTCAGCCCCCATCCCGGTCGACTCAGTCCAGGCTCGTGGCCCTGTTCCTTCTTGAATGCTAGACACATTCATTCCGGCAGGGCCACGGGCCACTTCTTTATCTACGACACGTACTCAATTTCCGGCCAATACTAAGCGGCCCTGGGAAGCACGATGCTGCCAGCAGGCAGACAGCCAACGCGCGGAACGGGAAGCGGTTGAAGACGGGCCCACGGAGGCGAAGGGAACGGTGGAGATCGAGGTCACTACGGACCGTGAGGGCATGACTCACTTTGTGTTGTCGCCAAGCGTCAGCGCCGTCTGAAGGGTGTTGACGAGATGGACCTTGCGCTTTATGCCACGGGTCCGACGACCGGAGGAACGGTGTCCATCTGGATGAAATATACGGGGCCAGGGATTCGAAGGAGACCAGTAGCCGGTTCACCGTAGCTGCGGCCGAGGTCCTTCGGGTCGACGGGCAGGTACGGGACCTGCCAGGTGTAGTCGGCGACGTCTTTGCCGGCGGCGGCGTCTTTTTCGAGGGCTTCCAGGCCCTTCTTGATGGCGTCCTGGTGCGAACCGGAGAACGCGGTGAAGACGAGGTCCCCGCCGTACGGTACGCGCTCGGCGACCGGGAGCTGGTTGCAGTACTCCACCGTGCGGCGGATTTCGTCGATGTTGGAGAAGTCGATCATGGGATCGATGCCCTGGACGAACATGTTCAGGGCCAGGGTCACCAGGTCCACGTTGCCGGTCCGCTCGCCGTTGCCGAAGAGGCAGCCCTCGATCCGGTCCGCGCCGGCCAGGTAGCCGAGCTCGGCGGCGGCGACGCCGGTGCCGCGGTCGTTGTGCGGGTGCAGGGAGAGGATGATGCCTTCGCGCGGGTGCAGGTTCCGGCTCATCCACTCAATGGAGTCGGCGTAGACGTTGGGGGTGGCCATTTCCACCGTGGCGGCCAGGTTGATGATGACCTGCCGGTCCGCGGACGCTTCGAAGACGTCGGCGATCGCGTTGCAGACCCGTACGGCGTAGTCCAGTTCGGTTCCGGTGAAGGACTCGGGCGAGTATTCGTAGGTGATGTGGGTGTCGACGAGGGTTTCCTCGTACTTCTTGCACAGCCGGGCGCCCTGCAGGGCGATGTCCAGGATGCCGTCTTCGTCCTGGTTGAACACGACGCGGCGCTGCAGGACGGACGTGGAGTTGTAGAGGTGGACGATGGCCTGCTTCGCGCCGACCAGGGACTCGTAGGTCCGCTCGATCAGGTGTTCACGGGCCTGGGTCAGCACCTGGATCGTGACGTCGTCGGGGATGTGGTTGCCCTCGATCAGCTGCCGGACGAAGTCGAAGTCCGTCTGCGACGCCGAGGGGAAGCCGACCTCGATCTCCTTGTAGCCCATCCGGACCAGCAGGTCGAACATCTTCAGCTTGCGGGCCGGGCTCATGGGATCGATGAGGGCCTGGTTGCCGTCGCGCAGGTCCACGGCACACCAGCGCGGGGCCTTCGTGATGAGCTTGTCCGGCCAGGTGCGGTCCGGCAGTTCAACGGTGATCTGGTCCTGGAACGGGATGTAACGGTGGACCGGCATTCCTGAGGGCTTCTGTGCGTTTCGCATTACTATCGGGGCCTTTTCTGTGATTCTTGGTGAAAGGGTGGCGGGTCGGCGAGGACCACCAAATCCACAGCGGTCAATTGAGAGAGACCGTTTTTGCAATCCGAGGGTTGGGAGAAGACTTCGGGATACCGGCCGCCGGCCTCATTGATTCCGTTGGCACAGAAGCGACCCGGCGCGCGACCTGGTCAAGCCAGCCACTCCCGGTTCATCAATACCTGCACTTACGAGTTCGTTGCCAGATGTTGCTCCGGACTGCCGCACGATTGAGGCACATCCGATCGCCAGACCGTGTGCATGGCAATATCGAGAAGTTTCCGCTCGCCCAAATCCGTGACCACCCAGACGATCCCGTGTTCCGGAAAAGGCACATCAACCCACCCGCGCCGGACTTCACCGGTTTCGTGAACCAGCAAAATGATTGGGTGCCCTGGCGCAAGCAACAGGAAGGCATCGACTTCACATCTCGTGAGAGAGTCTTTGGATCCACTTCGTCCCGCCGCGAAGCTGGCAGCGGCCTTCCGCAATGAGCAGCCAACTCGGCCGTCCGCAGGACACGCGCCCTGCATCAAGCTGACGGCCGTCTCGCCGACGATACTGCCGTCACCTTGGTTCATCGAAGGGCGAGCCCCAGCTTTCCCGTATCGTGCCCGGTGGCAGCTCGGCGTCCAGCCGAGCCTCGTAGCGGCCTGGGGCGAGCCGCGTTACCGAGATGCCGACTCGTTCGGTCATGGCTGCGGGCTTCAGGAGACGCACGGCCCTGTCCAGTGCGGCATCTAGTTCCGCCCGTGTTTGAACGGCTACTAGTAGCCGATCGGGCGCTGCTTGAATGGTCATAAATCCCTACTCTCATGACGGGAATGATTTCCCCGTGATCGTTGTCAGCCGCGCTGACGGCGTGCACCCATTGCCCGGCTCTGTGCAGGGCAATGGGGCCAGAACCGCCGAAAGCACCCTAGCGGTGGGTCATGTCGTCGATCCCGCGAAGATAGGACTTGCCTATGTAGGCTGCGAACCGTTCTTACAGGGGATACCTGCGCGGGCATCCGTCAGGGTTAGTCCGAACAAAGTGACGATGGGTGAGGCTGCCCGGTGTGGGCTTGACCAGGCTGGTCGGCGGCACCGATGGCAACCCGCCCCGGACGCTCCGGCCGGGGCCGCTGCCATCCGGAACGTGGTTCGATCTCTTCGTCGCCCACTCTTCGGGCAATGGCAGCTCGCTTCGATAGCAAGCACCGTCCGGCGTCCTAGGTAATGCCGGCAGTTCCGTGTGGCCGGGTCATTTGCATCAACCCCTGAGTTTCCGGGCGCACCCGACGTTCTCCGGTGCCAGGAGCTAGAGCCAAGAGATCCTGGGCCAGACCGACAGAGCCGGGGTGGGCTGCCTAGAGGGTATGTGATCCCGGGGCTTTGGCTACTGTTCTGTTCATGGCTGCCATCACGGCGGGCTGTCCGTGGAGGAGCCGGGGCGGTCCAGGACGCGGACAGGTCCAGCAGTCCTCGGCCCGGGGGATCAAACAGACGGGATCCATGGCCTTCAAGTACTTGCAGGGGAAAGAACCGCAGTCCTTTGATGCCCGGGATCACGCGCGCGTCCCGCGAATACAAAATGGTCACGGGGAGACCTTCTCAACGTCAATCGGGCCCACTGTCGTTCGGGTGTGATTCTTTCCGAACGAGGGAAGATCAAGCTCTGTGGTGAGTGCGGCGCCCACCTTCGCCGCAATGCCGGAGGCTGCGATCGCGAGCACCAGGCCAAGAACGCACCAGTAGAGTCCCAGGAGCGGGGCTGCGTCTGCGCTGCTCGCGTCCTTCACGTTGAACCACAACACGATGGCAATCACCGCGGCGCCCAGTCCGGGCAACGTCACGCCCAAGAACCTGCCTCTGCCCCTGTGGATGGTGTCGAATTTCCTGTTCCCGGTGAACCACATGGCGGCGATTTCGACCATGAAATAGGCGACCATGAGGCACACAGCACCGGCCACTGCGAAGAGGAAATATGTGTCGATAGCCGGGTTGTTGGTGCCCATGACCGGCCAACCCGTGAGGGCACAGATCAGTCCGGCCGCCAGCGCAATGGCGACCACGAGAATCGTGGCACGGCGGGGAGCGTTTGTCTGCTTGTCCAGGACGCGAAGTGCCCCGGGGCCGAAACCATCACGTGTGAAGGCGAAGATCATGCGGGCCGCCGTGGCCGAAGTGGCCACATGGCAGCCGAAGGCCGCACAGATCCCGGTAAAGATAATGATGAGGCTGAACGCTGTCCCGATGTACTGGTGTCCCAGATCGCCGAGAGTGTTCCCCGATGTTTGCATGCGGGCCAGACCGGCTTCGTCCGTACCAAAGCCGATGGTCTGCGCGAACATAGCGACAACGAAGAGCACACCGGTGAGGATCAGCGTTCCGCCGAGGGCTCTGGGGATGTTGCGTTTGGGATTGTCCGTTTCCTCGCCGAGGGACGCACAGGCTTCGAAGCCTGCCCAAGAAAGGAACGCGGCGACGACGCCAGCCAGCACCTGGTCGAGGTTAACACTGTCGAAGCTGAAGACGCTGACGTCCAACCCAGTCGTTGGCGCGCCGCCCTTGGCGAAGATAACGACTGCAAGGATCACCGAAGCGATGATGCCGACGCCTTCAATGATCAGAAGGATTTTGGCGATCAGGGATGCTTCGCGTCCTGCGAGCACGAGTGAAATGGCGGCACCAACGGCGAGGATGATGGGCAACGGAACCTGGAACGCCTCCGGAGAGCCGCTCTGCAGTTGGCCCAGGAAGGAGTTAACAAAGGCGCCGGTCAGCGCCAGTGTTCCGACGGAAAACCCGACATAGGCCCCCAGCATGGCGAATCCTGAAAAGAATCCGGCGCGTGGACCGATGGTTCCGCCCACGAGCGCATAGGCGGAACCAGAATGATTGAGGTGTCGGGTTAGCCGTACGAAACCGTATGCCACTAGGGAAACAGAGCCCAGCCCGATCAGGAAGACCAGGGGTACTGATTTTCCCACTACGCCGATCAGGCCCTGGCCGTTACCGGACATCGCCAGCGTGGGTCCTACGGTCGCCAGAGATACAGCTAGCGCTGCCCACAACGGGAGTTTGCGTTTCGGCGTTTGCGTCGGTGCCGAGGAAGTTGACATGGTCTCTCCTAGGAGGTCATACACATATGAGGGTGGGCCGGCGGAGCCCGGCAGCACCGTGGCGGTCCGGAAACGCAGGGCTCGCCGGCGCAGTCCTTTGCGGGACACGCGGATCGCTCGAAGCGATCAATACTTGCAGCGGTAGAGACGGCGTTCAGCCTGCCGTCAAGAACTCACCATCGAGCTTTCGCCATTTTCCTGTCGTGGCCGGGTCACGGGTGGACGAGGGAAACCTGCTGAAGAATCGTATTCTTCATGACCGAAATATTTAGAGGGCAGAAATCGGACGACAAGAGTCAGGGATCCCGGAATGCGGGACCGCATGCCGGCTGGATGGATCATCGGCTTTCAAGGAAATTTTCTTTCAGCGAAGCGAGTTCATCTTCAATATGCAGTTCAGTGACAGCCATGTATCCGCTTAATAGCGCATAAGCTACATCCCTGACGTGCGTATTATCCGGCGCAAAGGTTGTGGAATGCAGTCGCTCAGATTCTCCATCTGTTCCAACAAACATCATGAGCGATGGAACTTTTTCACAATAATATGAAAAATCGTCTGATCCGGCCGAACGGAGTGTGGTATTCACTGTCAAACCCAGGGACTGCAAATGAGGAATGGTCGTGCTCGCAATCCGGTGATTGTTTTCCAATACGGGTTCACCGTGCACCACAACTACCTGTCCGCGACAGCCGTGAGCCGCAGAGACCATTTCCACGACTTGCGCCAGCCTCGAAAGGACATTCTGGCGCACTGATGTCGTCATGGCTCGAATGGTCCCACGAGCCGTGGCTGATCCGGGGATGACATTGGGTGCCGAGCCGGCGCTGAGGACTGCAATGCTCAAAACTGCGGACTCCATAGGGTCTACGGTCCGGCTGATGATGCTTTGGACCGCAACTACTACGTGGGCCAAGGTGACCACCGGGTCAACTGTCAGGTGAGGATAGGCCGCATGTCCCCCTTGGCCGTCAATCGTGATCGCGAACTCGTCTGATGAAGCGTTGACCGAGCCAGCTGTGCAAGCCACGGTCCCCCTTGGCAAAAGCGGTTGAACATGAGCTCCAATGGTCGCCGTGACTTCTTCGAGGGCCATCCGATCTCCCCCGCAAATGTCTCTTCCACCGGAGGGGTATGTTTCCTCCCTGGGTTGTAGCACCAGCAGCAGCGGGAAAGCGCCAGGCGTGGCATGCACGGCTCGCGAAAGCGCGACGGCTGCTGCCAGGTGGATGTCATGTCCGCATGCGTGCATTACCCCCGCGTTTTGAGACGCCCACTCCAGGCCGGTTGCTTCTGTCGCAGGCAAAGCATCCAGTTCAGCGCGTACAGCCACGGTCGGCCCCGGACCCCCAAGCCGTACCAGTGCACCTGTTTCAGCGACTGGCACCACGACCGTGGGATCAGGCAATGCGTCGAGAACCAGTTGAAGGGTCGGACCCTCGAACCCTGACATGTCCGGAAAGCTGTGGAGTCTCTTACGGAGGTCGTACGCTCCTGGCAATTCCTGATCCAAACGATTCTTAAGCTCGTCCAAAGGCGTCTGCATCAGCGTGCCCCCTGAAGTTTATAGACTCTGTTCGCGTTTTCGCTGGCTATCATGTGCACAACACGTACTGCGTCGCTCTCGGACCAATCCCCGGAGTCCACCCATCGTTGCAGCACCTTGGTCATTCCCTGCCGCCATAGTGCAGCGCCGAGGAAATGCAACTCTGCAGGTCCCCAGGCGTCCGATGAAAACAGRATTTTGGAGAAAGGCGCCAACTCCAATGATTCGGCTATGAGGGTTTCTGATTGCACGCCGGTGTAGTTGACCCCAAGGCCGATATCGAAATACACATGCGGAAAAACCTGGGCCAAATACCCAGCTTGCCGATGATAGGGATAACAGTGCAGCAGCATTATATCAACACCCTTGGGCTCAATTAGCTTAATCCAGGGGGTAAGCAGCAGCGGATCGCAGCGGTCCAGCCGAAGATCCGGATCCCCGTATCCGGTGTGAAGCTGGATGGGCAGGCCACGATCGACTCCTGCCCAGAGAACAAACCGCAGAAGGACGGGATCTTCGACCTTCGCTGCGGCGCCATCCGCCACACCTTGCAGCCATGTCTCTGTCGCCGCTACGACTTCGTCATGGGAGGGGCGGTTCGGATCGAAATTGAATCCATATCTGTAGGCGATGATGCTCTTCACGCCTACAGCATGTGCCGTCGCCCGTGACAGCTCTTCGACGTAGGCGTCGGGAAATGCATGGGCACTCACACCGGAAGCAGCCAGCGATTCAGCCACAGTTTCCAGGCGGACCACTTCATTCACCGGCCGCGCGGAAGCCCAGCTCATGTTGTGAGGATCTAGGATCTCATCACCGCGGTAGCCGGTCTCGACCAAGAAATGCCCTATGCCGGAGCCTGTCAGCAAGCGTCGGTTGACCTCCGAAGCGCCCAGCTCCAGCCGAGCGCGCATATAGTCCGCGGCATTGGCATGTTCTGCAAGGCCCAGGACGGGCGCGCACCATCGTCGAATTGCGAAGCCAACCTGCGTATCAAACTGCGACATCCATGTGGGGATGGGCCGATCAGATTCCGTAATTAGCGTCTCGAACTCTGCTTGGGAGACGTCTGCTTTCAGAGCGCCGTGGACGTGATGGTCTACCAGCAGGGCTTCCCTGATAGCGCGGCTCAGCCTGGTTTCTGGCTTAGTAGACACTGGCAACCCTCTGAACCCTCTCGGCGTCTGTGAGGGAGGCGAGCAGCTCTCCTTCATGTCGTTTCACGGCAAGGTGCGTAGTCAAGAGGTCCGGATCGAACCAGGATGAGACGACGTGGTCGTCCTCGAGAGCCATGAGCGCGTCTTCCAAGGAAGTCGGGAGTTCAGGAACGTCTTGAAGGTCGGCTTCTTTGCAATCCTCGCTGAAGACTATCGGTAGAGGATATTCTTCGCCTCCATTAATTCCCGCGAGACCGGCGCGAATCAGGACGGCCAGAGTCAGCCACGGATTGGCTGTTGCGTCCGCGGCGCGGTACTCCAGATTAAATTGACGCTCTGGTGAAGAGCCGCCCATGGAACTGGTTGGACAAATCCGGAGGAGGGCCTCCCTGTTGCGTTCGGCGAGGAAGATGCCCCCGACGCTCCACCGGTGGGGAGCCAGCCGAAGAAATGACGTTGGACTCGGCGCAGTCCACGCCGTGAGAGCGCGTGCGTGGCGCAGGATTCCACTGCTGAACCGCGCCCCGATTTCGGCGAGTCTCCCAGGTTTGGATTCGTCGAAGAGCACCGGACGGCCCTGTTCGTCGACAAGACTGATGTGAACATGGACGCCCGTTCCAGTTCCGTCAGGATCTTGCAGAGGGGCAAAGGACGCCTCAAGCCCCCGGCGAAGCGCCAGGTCACGTACCAGTTCACGAAGGAGAACCGCCCGATCGGCGGCGACGAGAGCATCGCTCGGCTCGACGGTGATCTCGAATTGGTCCCGTCCGTATTCAGGAAGCCAGTTCTCCGGCGCCAGGCCACAAACACTGAGGAGCCGGATTAGGTCAGTGCCGAAGGGCTCAGCATCGCGGTGGCGGCGCAGCGAGAACGGCGCTGAATCTTGGAGCCCTCTGAGGACGAATTCATGCTCAAAGCTCGCCACTACACGCAGTCCTGTTGCGTCTGTGAAGTCACCCAGCGCTTTGCGCAGAAAAGTACGTGGACAACATCCCCAGTCACTTCCGTCGGGGTTCGTCTGATCAGCTAGAAAGAGCTTCATGCCGGGAGTGTCGCCGTCCGGAGGAACAGTAATTTCGGTGAATTTGTCCGGTTTCAAACGTAGATCGCCGGTTGAACCGAAGGCGCTCTTCGGCGCGATTTCATTGAAAGCGGTCAGACCAAGGTTCGCGGGCACCCAACCTAAGCCGGACCTTAGAACGGACTCATAGGCTTCGGATGGTGCACCCCTCCCGCGCACCTGTCCCGACAGGTCACAGGTGGCAACAAATATCTCTGGGTATGTCATGACAGCCTTCCGGCGTTTGAACTCAAGATTTCGACAGTGGATGGGTGAGGCATGATGCTCCAAGCCAGAGCGGAGGGCAACTGAGTCAAGTAAAATTCATTACATCAGAATAGTCAATGGAAAATTTGTAACATTCCATTCTTTTTTGCGGTCCAGGGCGGACGCCGAGCCGCGAGTCGAACGCGGGCCGGAACGGCGCCTCCCGACGAGACGCGCCGTCATCCCAACGGAGCGAGAAGGCTGTCGCTGATATGCCTCGTCGCAGCCTGCAGGTGCCACTGGCGCGTGCCCCAGTCTGCCCTGCTGGCCGGCCGACCCATCGCGGGGAGAGCCGCCTCCGGGTTGCAGACCGCGCTCGGCGGGTCGCTGGGGCTGCAGTATTTCGTCGACGTTGATGCCCACCCTGGCCTCGGGAGGCCTTGTCGATCTCGGACCCGACCAATACGCCGTCGGCGCGGCGCATCATCATGGCAGCGTCGGCCGGGCTGGCGAGGCCGCCGGCGGTGAATAGTGCGACGGAGGGCTGGCCCGTCGCGGCACCTTTCTTGGCGAGTTCGTACGGGGTCTGCAGTTCCTTGGCCACGACGGAGAGTTCGTCCTCAGGCATGGAGGCGATCTTCTTGATCTCGCCCTGAAACTGGCGCGTTGGACATGTCCCCGGTGCGGGTCAGCGTCGGTCGCCTAGTTCCTATCGGATGTTCTTACTCTTGCTGCCGTGGCGTACTCAATGGGCGCCGGATGCAGCAGCCGGCCAAGCGCAGGCGCATCCGACGTTACTCCGCGTTGTCGCCTGACTGCATCGCTTCGATTTCTATGAGACGACTGCGTGCGCTGGATCCCATGTGGGCGGCCACCGCTGCGATCAACATTTCAACCACAGCCATGGCTGATACAAACGAGTCGAAGGGGCTTGGCGCTTCAACTCTCGCAGGGATGACGACCTCCGCGACGTCGGCGGCTGGCGACATCCAAGGGTCTGTAAACAGGACCACATGCGATCCCTTTGCATTTGCCCTATTGGCGAATTCAATGACCGAGCGGTCGTAGCGTCGAAAGTCAAAGACCACCAGAACATCTCGCCGGCCGAGATCCAGAAGTGCAGACATTCTCTCGTGGCCGCCCTGAGGGACCAATTGGACATCCGGACGCATCAACACGAGATGCGTGTTCAAGTAGGAGGCCAATACACGACTGAACCGCCCGCCCAGGAGATGAACCCGGAGCCGCTTGTCTCCGAGAAGGTTTACCGCCCTCCCTAGCTCAGCTTCGGGAAGCGCGTCAAATGTACTGGCCAGGCCGTCCAAGAATACGGATGCCGACTCCGAACGGGTCCGTCCGCCGTCGACCCGTGAATCGTGGTCATCAAGGCGCTGCAGAGGAGATCCCATTTCCTCGTGAACTTCTCTTATCAACGCTTTCTGGAACGCCGCATAGCCCTCGAAACCCAAGGCAGAAGCGAAACGTAGCACCGTGGGCGCACTGACTCTTGCTCGAAGAGCGAGCTCGGCCACGGTCTCCAATCCTGCAGCGGGATACGCGGCAAGGAGCGCTCTCGCGACCTTGGTTTCGCTCGGGCTGAAGGTGCCCAATTGGGAGCGCGTGCGCTCTGCAACGGTTGCACTCAATTGCCCTGATACGGGCACCTTATGGACGGTATCCAGGCGACCCGTTGGACTGTGCGTCAATTGATCCTCCACTCCTAGCTTGCGTTGCCAATTTCCGTCGCAGGGCGGCGCTGCCGATGACAAGTTGGCGCGCACGTGGCACCTAATAAATTTTACATCTGGCGTTGATTTGATGCCGACGATACCCGCAATTACAGGTGCGACCCAAGCCGCCGCGGCGCCGATCGTGTCCACCATGTTGATGATCAGCCTACATGTAGCGCACATTACAAAATGAAAGACTGAGGCAACTGTGTAATTCATGAAACGAAGCGCTGCAGTGACTTTCGCAATTGACCACGCGATATCACTGGAGCAAGAAACTGAGCGGCACGGCGTTTCGGTGCGCGCGTTCGAAGGCGTGAGAGTGACGATTGGCAGCCGCGAGGCATCCCTGGCCGTGCTGGCGGCGGTGGACGCGTTCCTCGGGAGGTGGGGGAGCGCATGGCTCCGGCGGCTTGCCTCGCGTAGTGGCCCGCCTCACCGACTACTTAAGATCTTCCCTCGGTGGAGTTACGTGGCGCCTTGGCGGGAGCAGCAGGATCCCGGAAGGGCAGCTGCTCCCGCTTCGGTTGGTGGGTGGTGGCGGGGTGGTGTCAGGCGTGGAGGGCGGCTGCTTCTTCGAGGTTCTGGCCCTTGGTTTCGGGGGCCATGAAGAAACTGACGGCTGCGCCGAGGAGGGCGATGCCTGCGGCGATCCACATGGTGCCGGAGAGCCCGAGGTGGGTTAGGGCCAGCGGGGTTGCGAAGGTGCCGATGGCGGCGCCGATGCGGCTGGTGCCGGTGCATAGTCCGACGGCGGTTGCCCGGACTTTGGTGGGGAACAGTTCGTTGGGGTAGATCCACTCCAGGATCGACGGGCCGCCGTTGAAGATGGCGTAGAAGGCGAAGGCCAGTGCGATCAGGCCAAGGGGTGCGTTGGGGAATAAGGCCAGGAACAGCAGGCCGATGCCGGAGAGGATGAAGCCCCAGATCAGGACGGGCCGGCGGCCGAGCTTGTCCACGACGAGGAGGGCGGCGACGTTGCCGACGAGGAAGAACAGGTTGATCAGGCCGTAACCGATGTTGGCTTCGTCGCCGGACTGGAGGTTGAACAGGGCCAGAATCTGGGGTCCGAAGGCGTAGATCGAAAACAGCGTCACGATGGTGCAGGTCCAGAAGAGGGAGATGAAGATGACCCGGTGCAGGTAGCCGCCGGTCAGGACCAGTTTGAAGGCCTTGGCGGTGCTGAGCTTGGCCGCGTTGGGGTCGTGGGCGGTGATGCCGTCCAGGGTGGCGCCTTCGCCGATGGTCTTCTTCAGGATGTCCAGCGCCTCCTGGTGCCGGCCTTTGCCGACGAGCCAGTGGGGGGATTCGGGGATGGTGGCCCGTGCGATGAGGATCAGGACGGCGGGTATGGCTGAGGACAGCAGCATCCAGCGCCATCCGTCTTCGAGGGAGAGGAGCCAGTAGCCGACGAAGGCGGCGACGGTGGCGCCGACGAACCACATGGCGTTCAGGCCGCCGAGGAGGCGGGCACGCCAGTTTTTGGGCACGAATTCGGCGACCAGAGCCGTGGCGATGGGGTAGTCGGCGCCGACGGCGATGCCGATGAGCAGCCGCAGAACGAAGAGCTGCCAGGGTTCCTGAACGAAGAACTGGGCTATCGAGAACACGATGATGGCCACGAGGTCGATCGTGTACATGAGCTTGCGCCCGATCTTGTCGGTGATGTTGCCGAAGATGAGGCCGCCGAGGAAGACCCCGATCAGGGCGGAGGCGCCGATGAGGCCGTTCCACCAGTCATTCATTTGCCAGGCCGGGATGATCTGGACGAGGGCGATGCCGATGATGGCCAGGATGTATCCGTCGAGGAACGGGCCTCCTGAGCTGAAGAGGGTGAGGCGTTTGTGGAAGGAGTTCAGCGGCGCCGAGTCGATGGTCATTTGAGACGCCGGTGCTGGTGCATGGGAAAGCATGGTGGGTCCGATCTGGGAAGAGGGAAAGCGACGTTGGTAACCCAACAGATCCGTGGCCGTGGTCCGGTCAGGCTGTTACGGCTGCGACCGCATCGATCTCGATGCGTTTCTCGCCTCTGAACCGGGCAACCTGCACGGTGGTCCGGGGAGGCAGGGGGTGGCCGCTGAGCCGGGTGAGGTAGGCGGCGTTGTAGTCATCAAATTCGTCAAGGTCGGCCAGGAAGACCGTGAGTTTGAGGAGGTGGGACAGGCTGGACCCTGCTTGTTTGAGGGCTGTTTCCAGATTGTCGAAGGTCTGGGTTACCTGCCCTTCGATGTCGGCCGGGACGGTGCCGTCTTCGCGGGCCGGTATCTGGCCGCACAGGTAGAGGATGCCACCGGCTGCCGCGGAGGTGGAGTAGGGCCGCGGCTTACCGTCGGTGAACTGGGTCCGGGTGATGGCGTTCATGCGTCCGGCACCAGGTACTTCCGGGACATCTGGTACATGTTCTGCCAGTCTTTCTCCCGCATTTTGAGCGGTTTGGGCGCGATGTTGGTTGCTTCCGGGTTTGTGTGGACCGGCCCGGGTAAGGCCACGATGACGGTGCTGGCCCTGGCGGGCTGGGGGATGAGGGCCGCGATGGCCTCCGAGGCGAGCGTCTGCGTGGCCGAAGGCTGCCCGTCCCGGACGGTGAGGTGGTCAGTGGTGTATCCGTCGTCCGGTGTCGCGCCGGTATTGGCCGTGGCGATGACTATCCGGCGTTGCAGGGATGCTGTGTGCCTCAGTACCAGGTCTCTCCAGAGAAGGACCGGAATGCTGGCGTCCGATGTGCGGGTCACGGATACCTCGCCAGCCGGGGTGTCGCCGGCGAGGTCGAGGAGTTGGAGGGCGGTTCGCAGAGCCGGTTGTCCGGCCGAGTCAAGCTCGCGGAGGGTTCCGCCCACCCACGCGGCGTCCCTTACCGCTCCTGCTCGGACGGGTGTAGTCCAGTCTGCCTCCACGAGCTGTTCGAGGAGGTGGAGGCCGGCGTGTGCTTCGGCTTCGGCGCGGAGGACTGCGAGGGCCCCTTCCTGGGCTTCGAGGGGGTCGGCGCCGGCCGCGCAGAGTGCCCGGAAGGCCGCTTCTTTGATTTCGCGGGGCTGGACGGCCATGGCGCGGTCCGTCTGTTGCCCGTCGAGGGCTGGTCCGGTGGAGGTGTCAGACATGCGCGTGTTCCTCTGTTGTGTCCATGACTTGTGTGAAGAGCCGGCTCCAGTTGCCGCCCATCACGGCTGTGATGGTGTGGTCCGTGAGGCCTGCTGCTGAGAGGCCGTCGGTGAGCCGGGGAAAGTCCAGGGGGCCTTTGAACCATTCCGGCCACTGGGGCCAGGTCGGCGTGTTCCGTGGATCGGTCGGTTGCCAGCGGCCGTTGCGGAGCCAGCCGACGAATTCATGGTCCCATCCGCGGGTGCAGTCGCTGCCGATACCGACGCTCGTGGGACCATACTGGTCGACCATGCGTGCAACCATCGTGCAGAAGCTCTCGAGGGTGACGTGTTCACCGCCGCTGACGGTGGGGTAAAGGCAGCAGCCGATGACGCCGCCTCTGTCGACGAGGGGCTGGATGACGTCGTGGGGTTTGTTTCGCGGGGTGTCAAAGAACCAGAGCGGGTTGGAGTGGGTGACGGAGACCGGCCCCGAGGATGCTTCGATGGCGTCGCGGCTGGTCCGGTATCCGACATGGGAGAGGTCGATGAGCATGCCCACCCGGTTCATCTCTTCCACAATCACCCGCCCGTAGCGGGTCAGGCCGGCGTCGTCGGCTTCGAAGCACCCGCTGCCGATCAGATTTTGGTTGTTATAGGTCAGCTGGGCGATCTGGATGCCGAGCCGATGGAAGAGTTCAACGTAGCGGTAGTCGTCTTCGAAGGGGCTGGCGTTCTGGAACCCCAGGAAAACGGCGATCCTGTTTTGCTGCTTTGCTGTTTCGATGTCTGCCCCGGTTGAGGCGAGGAACACCAGGTCCGGGTTGTGGTTGACGAGGTCCAGCCACTCACCGACGGAGCGGAGGGTGTCCGCGGCGTTTTCCCAGACGGCGCAGGTCGCGTTGACCGCGCTGACGCCGCCGGTGCGCAGTTCTTCCAGGACGGGGCGGGTCCAGTTGCTGATTTGCAGCCCGTCGACGACGGTCAGCTGCTCGTGGAGGTTCATTGTTCCGCCCCTTGGGGCGCCGTGGGGAACAGCCAGTCGTCATCGTCCGTTCCGTGGTTGATGTCCACGGCCCGGGGGGCTCCGCTGAACAAGGTGACCCGTAGCCAGTCCGTGGATTGGGGGCTGAAGTTGTTCATCCCGTAGCTGGCCAGCTGGAAGCGCTGGGTGCTCAGGGGCAGGAATTCAGCGTCGATGAGATTGTCCTGCAGCTCCCCGTAGAGATAGGGCCGTGTCTGCTGGACCCGGGCGGCGGCGAAGCGGTGGCCGGGGTGTGCCAGGAGGAAGTCAGCGATGCTGCGGTGGGCCGGAAACTGCTCGAGGTCCGCGGCGAGGGCATTGATGCGGCGGGCAATGTCTGTGCAGTGCTCGGCCGTGCCTGCGGGCCTGGTTGCGCGCAGTGCGCGGCGGGGTTCTTCGTTGGCTGCGGAAGAGAACCAGTAGTAGAGCGTCCTCTCCGGATCGGTGAAGTCGTAGCCGCGCGCCCAGGCGTAGTTGGTCGCCAGCAACTGCCTCAGTTCCCTGCAGGGCATGGTCGCGTCGAACGGTGCGGTGCCGTCAACTCTGAGCAGGGACTCGGCGTCCTCGTCGAAGTCGGTACGGAGTTCAATGACGATGGAGGCAAAGATCCCTCGGGCCTCCGGGCTGAGGCTTGCGGCTCTGTCGTGCAGGTGTGCCAGGACCGGTGCGGGCTCGGTCGCGGAGGCCGTGTGGGTCTGTAGTTCTTGCAGGAGCTGCTGCAGCTGGGGCCGGATCGCATTGGTCGGGAGGAACGGGGCGGTGTGGAGTGCGTGTTTCTCTTCAAGGTGGCGGTCAGCCTTGATGAGAAGCTCCGCGACGCGGGCAAGGTCCGGATGCCCGGGTGCGTAGTCCCGGCCGAGCCCGGCAGCGAGCGGAATTTCCCGCAGCCGGCACCAGGCGTCCAGAAATTCCGGGTGGTTGATCACGAACGGGACCATACCCAGACCGGTGGCGTTGCCCAGTCCAAGGTAACGGCTCCACGCCGCGTCCAGCCGGACGGCAGTCGTGCCGGTTTCGGAGGCTTTGGCGCGGGCGACATGTTCGACCATGTCCATGCTGAGTTCACGCAGCAGCCAGGCGGTCAGCATCTGGGACCGGTACGGCACGGCGAGCGGGTGGCCGGCAGGGACGTCCGCGAATTCCTTGAGTCCGAATTTTCCGTTGCCATAGAACGCGGTGCTGCGGATCAGATATGGGCTGGGGCCGATGATGTCGACGTCGGGTTGGGACCCTGCGGCCAAACAGTCACTGACGTAGTCAAAGAAGCGTGCGCTGCGGTTCGCACGGGTCAGCACGATGGTGTCCGGATCGACACGGCCGCGCTCCTGGACGGGAACGTTGAGCCGCAGTTCAGCTTCGCGTTCCGGCGTGAGGTCGCCTTCAAGGAGGGCTGCGGTAACGTCCCAGGCATCGGCGATGACGCGGTCGGTGCGTTCGCTTTCCTCCAGCGTGCGGCAGAAAGCGATGAAGCTTAGCCTCCGGCCTTCGGCCTCCACAGTGTAGACGGCCGTGCCCCGGGCGTCCGCGTCGAGATCCAGGCGGGTCCTGGCCACAGTCCACTTCCGGGCTGCGGCGCGGCGGAGCATGGTGCGGGCAAAGCTGTGCCGGGTGGCCCAGGCGCCGTTCATGTCGGTGCCGGAGAGGACTTCCTCCGGCGAACGGAGCTCGTGTGCGGTTCGTTGGTCCTGAAGTGTCATGATCATGCCTTCTCTGGTGCCAGGCGGAGGTAAGCGGTCTTTTCGTGGGTGAAGAACGCCGCGGCGACGGCACTGTTCTGTTCCCGGGGACCGGCAAATGTTGAATCCTTCATCCCGCCGAAGGGGGCATGAATCTCGGAACCGGTCGAGGGGGCATTGACCTTTACGAGGCCGGCGTCCAGGTACGTGACGCACCGCCGGGCGGCGCGCTCATCGCTGGTGAACACCGCGGCCGTGAGGCCGAAGTTGGTGTTGTTCGCCATCGCAATGGCCTCGTCAAGGGTGGCTGCGCGGAGAACGGTGACAACGGGACCGAATATCTCTTCGCGGCAGATCGTCATCGATGCCGGACCGGTCAGCACGGTGGGTCGGACGTAGTTCCCCTCTGAGGCGGGAGCGGGGGACTGGGCAAGAATTTGCCCGCCTTCGGTGATGGCCTGGTCGATCGCGGCGTTAATTTCGTCGCGGGCTGAGGCGGAAACGACGGGGCCGATCTGCACGGACGGGTCAGTACCGGGGCCCACGACAAGTCCGGACACCTTCTCCTTCACCCTCTGCAGGAACGCCTCGTGCCCGTCGCCGACAAGGATGATGCGCCTGGTGGCCGTGCATTTCTGGCCCGTGGAACCCATGGCGGCGTTGACGGCGCTGCTTGCGGAGAGTTCGACGTCGGCGTCGGGCAGGACAAGAGTCGCGTTGTGTCCGCCCAATTCCATCTGCAGCTTCGCGCCGCGTCCACAGACGATCCCGCGGATGTGGTGGCCCACCGGAACGGATCCGGTGAAGGTCACGCCCGCCACGGACGGGTGGGAAACGAGTTCAGAGCCCAGCGGACCCGGGCCAAGGAGCAGGTTCGCGACACCGGCCGGAACACCGGCCGCGGCCAGAATGTCCATCAGCAGGACTGACACTCCGGGGGTGTGGCTTGCGGACTTCCAGACCACGGTGTTGCCGTGCAGCAGTGCCGGTGCGATCTTCCACGCCGGGATCTGCAGCGGGAAGTTCCACGGGGTGATCACACCGACGATGCCCAGCGGGCGCCGCACGGTGAAGATCCGCTCATCGGGGTGGCTGGAAGGGTATTCGGTGCCGACCGGGTTCCGGGCCGAGCCTGCGTGGTAGTCGAACGTGTCGGCGGAGGCGTCGACTTCCATCCTGGACTCCGTCAGGGTCTTGCCATGTTCGGCCGTCATGACGCGGGCTATCTCGTCGGCCCGTTCCCTGATCAGTGTGGCGGCAGCGGACAGGATCCTGCCCCGGGCCAAAATCCCCAGCCGGTCCCACGCCGGGGCTGCGGCAGCGGCGGCCTGGATCGCCTGCGCGAGCTCCTCGGAACCGGCCTGGTGATAGGTGGTGACCGCTTCGTCCGGTGCCGACGGGTTGAATCGGAACCTCGTGTCCCCGGTCCCTTCAACCCAACGTCCGTTGATGAAGCTGCTGGCGGGCTTGGTCATGACGGGCATTCTCTAACCTCTTAGTGTTTGTTGATCTGTGACTGTCCTCACGATCAACGGTAGACCCGGCGAGACGTCCACTGAAGTATCTATTTGACGCTTATCAATATGCGTTTAGTCTTGTTCGTATGAACCTTCGGCGCTTGGAGCTTTTCGTCGCGGTGGCGGAAGAACTCCACTTCAACCGTGCCGCGGAGCGGCTGCACATGGCCCAGCCGCCCCTCAGCCAGCAGATCCGAAAACTCGAAGAGGAATGCAAGACACAGCTCTTCGTACGCAACTCCCGCAACGTCCAGCTCACCCCCGACGGCGAACTGCTCCTGGGGCACGCCAGGAAACTCCTGACCCAGTACGGGGCCATGACCGCGGCACTTCGGCAGGCCCGCAACGGGGAAGCCGGCAAGCTGCGTCTCGGTTTCGTCTCATCGGCAGCGATTTCAGCCGTTCCGCCCGTGGTGCGGGAACTCCGATCGCAATGGCCCGGCATTGACCTCGAGCTCCGCGAGGAAACCACCGACGCCCAGATCGACCTCATTGCCGGCGGAGCCCTGGATGCCGGAATCGCCAGGGAAGTCCGGGCGGTGCCGGGCCTCAGTACCACCCTTCTGCAAAATGAACGCCTCGTCGTAGCCGTCGCGACTGACCACCCGCTGGCGGACCGGACTTCAGTCGGGCTTGGAGAACTGAAGGGCGAGAGGTTCATCGCCTTCCCGCGGGACAGGATCTCGCGCCTTTTCGACCACATCGCCGCATTGCTTGACGCCGCTGACGTCGACTTCAACCTCGCGCAGCAGGCCGTCCAGTTCCCGACCATCCTCGGGCTGGTGGCCGCCCACCTGGGCATCGCGGTTGTCCCGGAATCCCTCCGCGCCTTCGCCATCCCCGGCCTTTCCTATCTGGATATCCAGGATGTCGGCGCCATCTCCCGCGTCAGCCTGATCTGCAGCAACGAAATGACCGATTCCCCTCTCCTCGTCAAAGTCAGGGAAGCCTGCCGACAAACGATGGGAGTCCCGGAACCCGGCTAGCGCGGGGCAGGAGGAGAAACCGTCGAATATCCGGCGCCAGGACTTCGCAAGACATCCCAAGGAATTTTCAGGAAGTTATAGCCTGACGGCCGAACCCGCTGGCGACCAGACGCCGGCAAAGCCCTCGTTGCCGGATAACGTCACGCGACGCAGTGAGTCACGACATCGGAATCGAACTCGTCGGCACCCTGGTAACGCTCAACGTCCGACCTCATCGACGAAGCCAGCGAACTTCTGGCGGCCGTATCCGTCCACGACGGCATCTACTTCCTTCTGGGGCCGTCTGGAAGCCCTACGGACGGCATGGGAACACCTCGGACTCGACGGCGTCACAGGAACGACTGTCGGGTGGCGAGATCACCCGACCACCGCATGCGTGTCCTCATAGAGGCCCGGACCTTTCTACCGCAGCGACTTATTCGGTCAGCGCGACCGCGCCCTACAAATACCCAAGTGCGCACCCAGCTGGATGGTTGCCCGACGTCAGGAAGAGTCCTTAGCGCTGACTGCCACAGCTTTGACGCGTGTCCGATCGCCAGATGGTGTGGAGAGCGATGTCGAACACCTTCCGCTCGCCTAAATCTGTGAACACCCAGACAAACCCGTGTTGCGGAAAAGGCGCGTCAACCGCACCGCGCCAGACGTCACCGGTTTCGTGATCCAGGACAACGACCCGGTGCCCCGGCGCAAGTAACAGGAAGGCGTCGGCTTCACATCTTGTGAGGGCGTCTTTCGGTCCTATTCGTCCCGCAGCAAGGTACGCCGACGCCTTCCGCAGCGAGCACGGCATCTGGCCGGCCGTGGGGCATGCGCCCGGCATGAAGCTGTCGGTCGTCGCGCCGGAGGTACCAAAGTTATCGTGGTTCATCGGAGAACGGACCCCAGCTTTCCCTCGTCGTGCCCGGCGGCAGCTCAGCGTTGAGCCGGGCCTCGTAGCGGCCAGGGGCGAGCCGTGTTACCAGGATGCCGACTCGTTCGGTCATGGCCACGGGCTTCAAGATTTCCAGCGCCTGGTCCAAGGCGGCGTCCAGTTCATTTCGTGTTTGAACGGCTACGAGGAGTCGATCGGGCGCCGTTTGAATGGTCATAAGTCCTTACTCTCTTCACGATCGGTTGCCCCGCCATCGTTGTCCACCGTGTGCGGTTCAATATTCAGTCGCAATAACGGCGATTGCGTCAGGCGCCGTCTCCTCATGGTCCGGTAGCGAAAAAACAGATCAGTCCTTTGAAGGCTGGCTCTGCGGTCGCGTTGCTTTCTGTCAACCCTGCCTATCGCTAAGGCGAGTTCACCAGGCGCCGGGAGTTCCTCGTGGCCCGGCAGATGCTCAGAACACCGTGAGGTCAACGCTCCGCCTGCCAATAATGATGATTTCCCTTAAACGGCCGGTGATGCACAGCCCGCCCTCGGCATCTGTTCCGCCCCTGTCGGCTGTGACGAGACAGGGCCGTGACGTTGGTGGCCAAGGCGAAGGCGCCGGGGACCACGAGCGGGACCGGGCAGGGGCGCCGGCACGGTCCATGGACATAGTGAGCGACCGCTGTCGCCGTTGGAGCCTCAGATGGTTGTCAGGATTGGTTGGTCAGAAGTAGGTCCGCGGCGGCGTCAGGGGGAGTAGTGCACTGTTTGCTCTCGGTAATAGCGCACTACGCCCCTATGGCGCATGGGGCCCGTCAGCAGGCCGGGCGGTTGAGGACATCATTGGACACGCGCTGCTTGAGCAGTGAGCCGCCCGGGCCGGTCAGCAGGTTACGGTTTTCCACCATGACAGTTCCCCGCAACACGGTCATGCTTGGCCAGGCCGCTACGCGGTAGCCCTCCCATGGGGTGTAGTCGGCTTCGTGAAGGTCCGAGGCCGTGATCCGGCGGTCCACGTTGGTGTCCAGCACGGCCAGGTCAGCGTCGCTGCCAATGGCGATGACACCCTTCTGCGGGTACAGGCCGAGGATCTTCGCGGCATTCGCAGAGGTGATGTCTACGAAGCGGGTCAGGTCCAGACCCCGCTTCGCGACGCCCTCGGTGTACGCCACGGCCATGCGCATTTCCACTCCGGCGTGCCCGCCTGTCGCGTCCAGGATGGTCTTCCCGCGCGTCTTTACGTCCAGGTCGGTGCAGACGCCGTCTGTGGCCAGGGTGCTCAGTGAGCCGTCGAGCAAGGATTCCCACATCGAATCCCGGTCCGTCTCGGACTTCAACGACGGATACGTGTGGTAGATCGCTCCGTTCTCCTGCCGGTAATCCTCGGCTGTGAAGTACGCGTAGTGGGGGAGGATCTCCCCATAGACGGCCTGGCCGCGTCCGCGGGCCTCGCGGATGGCGTCCACGCCCTCACGGGCACTGACATGCATCAGGTAGATGGGGGCACCCACATGGTGGGCGAGGGTGATCGCCCGCTGGAAGGAGAGTTTCTCGGACAGGTTGTTGTGGGCGTGGTGCATGTACTCGATGCCGGTATTGCCCTGGTGCTGCAGCTTCTTGTATGAGTACATGACGATGTCGTCGTCCTCGGCGTGCACGGCAAGCATCGCCCCCGAGGCGGCCGTCTGCTCCATTAGCCCCCACATGTTGCCCAGGTCAGTCTTCTGCTTGGGCCGCGTAGGCGTCGTATTAGTCATCCACACCTTGTAGCTGCCGTGTCCGGCTGCCACCGCATCCGGGATCTGCTCCAGGACTTCGAAAGGGATCTCCGGTTCCTTGAACGTCCCGTGCAGCGCGTAGTCCGTGTATGTGGAGCCGGCCCACTCGGCCGATTTCCGGGCGAACGACTCGGTCAGTTCGTCGCCCGGCTTCCAGTGGGCGAAGTCCACCAGTGTGGTGGTACCGCCATAAATGGCGCCCTCACTCACACGGTCAGGTCCGAAGCACATGATGCCGCTTTCCGCAGCCGTGGGAAGTACCGAGTTGGTGTGCACGTGCGGATCGACGCCGCCGGGTACCACCAGCTGACCCTTCAAATCCACGACGCGCCGGGCCTCGTCCGGCGTGCCCACGCCCGACGCGCGGAGTGAGACGATCTTGCCCCCGGCAATACCGATGTCCAAACGCTCGGCACCGGAGGGCGTGACGACCAATCCATTGGTCAGGAGGAGATCAAACATTGGAGACCTGCGCATTCAAAGTGTCGGAGGATTCGGAAGAGAATGGTCCAGCGCTGAAATAGCGCGATGCCAGCGTGACCTTGGCCGAGACCCGAGCATTGACCAGCTGCGAGACGGATACATCCGCCGCCGCGCTGAGCAGCATCGCTGTCTTTTCCCGGGACCATTTCCGGTCGGTTTGGAGCAGCTCCAGCATGTCGTCCAAGGCGAGCCTCGCCGCCTCATCCAGCGTGTCGCCGTCGCCGATGGTGATGACGGAACCGCCGCTGAGGACCACTGGCCGCCGCATGCCGGCGTACGGATTCGCACCGCTGGGAACGACAGTGCATGAGAGCCGTGCGCTGCCTTCAACCTCAACTGCGGTCAGCGAGCATTCACCGTCGCCCTGCGCCGCGTGCAGATCACCGGCGTACAGCATCGCTTCGCTCACCTGGACAGGGATCACGACGGCGGCACCCGCCGTCACGTCCTTGCAGTCCATGTTTCCGCCATGGATTCCTACGGTGCTGGAATTCGGGCCGGCGCCGACAGGCGCCACCCCGATTTTCCCCACCATGGGCCGGACAGGGATCTTCGTGTCGTCATCGAACTCAACGTGGCCGTCCACGATTTCCACCACATGCCCTGCCCTGCCCAAGTCAGCGGTGAAGCCGCCACGTCCGGGCAGCGTGACCATTGCCCCGCGGTCGGCGATCCTGATCTCGTGGACGTCCACGCGCAGAGCATCGCCGGGATTGACTCCGCGGATCGCAACGGGGCCGGTGACGGGAATGGACAGCTTCTCGTACTCGCCGGTCTCCTCGAAGAGGCCGCCGGTGAGCAGGCTCCGCGCGTCCAGCCAGAAATGCTCGCCCTGATTGACGGTAAGTACCGGTTTGGAGTTCGCCTCAAAGGTCAGCGAGGCGTCTTGGTAGCCGACGCACGGCGTCTCGCGCAGCGTTGGGATTTCCTGCATGCTGTGTCTCCTCTCAGGACGGGTAGACGGGCGTGGCCCAGTTCTGGTCAGCGGCGACACGTCCGATGACGGCCTTCCGGTATAGCTCCTGGAGGCTGCGGGTGGTGTCGCCGGCTGTTCCCGCTCCGATGGTGGTGCGGTCCACGGACGCGACGTGGTTGACCTCTGCGGCGCTGCCGCACACAAAGACTTCGTCGGCGGAATACAGTTCGGTGCGGTCGATGGGACGGATGTCGACGTCGATGCCCAGCTCCGTGCGTGCCAGGTGCAGGACGCTGTCCCGGGTGATTCCCTCGAGGATGCTGTCGGTAACCGGGGGAGTGCAGAGTCTTCCCTGGCGGACCATGAAGACGTTGTAACCGGCGCCCTCGGCGACGTGTCCACTCTCCGTGAGCAGCAGCGCGGCGCCATAACCGTTCCGTTTGGCCTCCAGCAAGGCAAGTCGGCCGTTCTGGTAATTGGCAATCGACTTCACCCTAGGCGGCATGGACCGGTCCGAGAGCCTGGCCCAGCTGCTGATCTGCACGTCCAGTCCCGTGCTGCCGAAATAGTTGCCCATGGGAATGGCGGCCATGAACACGGTGGAAGGGCCGGTGTCCTCCGGCTTGCCGTCCCTGGAATCAACGAATACCTGGGCCCGCATGTGCAGATTGCCCCGCAGCTCATTGGCCCGGATGAGGCCCAGCAGCTGATCGCCGAGCAGCCCGATATCCTGCGGCCCGTCGATCTCCACCACCCGCATGGAATCGATCAGTCGCTTCATGTGGTCCGCCACCCTGAACGCGTAGAGCTGCTGGTCGTCCTCGCTCCAGTACGCGCGGAACCCCTCAAATACTCCGACGCCGTACTTCAGCGACGTGCTCAGCACGTGGAGGCGGGCGTCGGCGTAGTCCACCAGCTCGCCGTCGTGGAGCAGATACTTCACCGGCTGTCCCGGAGCGGTTTGCCGGGTGGCTACTGCGGCTGCTGCTTCTTGAAAGTTGGGCATCGTAGGTTCCGTTCCTCATCTGTTCCGTGGCGCCGGCGGCGGAGACAGCACCCCAGCTTCATCACATTCGGTACTTGCTCACTATATTGAAGTCACTTGCGGGCGGTGTCAATGGTTCGGCTGTAGCTTCCCTGGCAGCCAGCCTGACGTCCGGACTCCCCACTCGACCGGGTATCGACGGGCCTACCTGGCCGGCTGACCGTTGAGTTCTGGGTGATTTTTCGGAAAAGAGTGCAATTCGTCACACTTGCCGCTACAGTCAAATTCAATAAAGTGACGAGACTTTGATATGAGGGAATCGCCTCTCAAGGTACGAACAGGGAGCTGAACATGCAACAGCCGCCGGTCCTCAGTCAGGACAATCTTCAATACATTGCGAGTGAGATCACTGCGATCCGACGCAGTTCCCACTTTGCATTGCCCATCACCAGCGCCGGACTCTCCGAGGGGGCTCCATGAGCATTCAAGGACTTCCGCGCACCTCACCGGGCCTCCGCGTCACAGGATGGGCGCGCCGGGGCCAGACCCTACTGATGACCCGGTCCAGCACGATCATGGTGGCCGCTGCAGTGGCCATCATCGTGGGGCTGCCCCTCATGGCAATGTTCGCCCCGCTCCCGCACGATCCATTGCGCCCGGACACGAACGCGATCGGCATTGCGCCCAACGGAACGCACTGGTTCGGTACCGATGGAAACGGGATGGATATCTTTTCCCGAACCATCGAAGCCGCGAAACTGGACCTTCCTGTCGCCCTCGCCGCCACAGCACTTTCCCTGGTGGTCGGTGTCCCCCTGGGGCTGTTTGCCACGAGCGGGAAGCTGGGCGACGTCATCATGCGTGTCATTGACGCCTTCGCTGCGCTGCCGATCATCGTGATCGCCGTCGTTTCCATCAAGCTCATGGGTGGCGGGGCCACGGACGTGGTTCTCGCGATCGCCATTGTGGCCGCCCCCCGGTTCGTGCGCCTGTCCCGGGCAGCGGCCATGGCACTTCGTTCCGCTCGCTATGTGGAGGCTGCGGCAGCGATCGGTTGTTCACCGATCCGGATCGCCTTCAACCACATCTTCCGCAATGCGTATGGCGTGGTCCTGGTGCAGGCAACTCTGACGGCGGCCAACGCACTGGGAACCATTGCTGCCCTGAACTTCCTTGGCGTCGGGGTTAAGCCGCCCACCCCGACGTGGGGAGCCATGATCAACGATGGCGTCAGCATGCTGATCCGTGGCGAATGGTGGGCCGCAGCGTTCCCCACCATTGCCATGCTCCTGGCCATCGGCTCACTGAATGTGATCGCCGGAGCAATCGAAACCAAGATCGAGCGAGTGGAACGGGCACGATGATGACAGGACTTCATGTACGGGACCTCGTAACCGAGTTCCACTCCCGCAGCGGCGTAACGCGCGCACTGCACAACATTTCCTTCGATGTCGGCGCCAACGAAGTCGTGGGCGTCGTGGGTGAATCAGGATCGGGAAAGTCCACGGTGGTGCGTTCGGTGATCAAACTGCTGATGCCACCGGGCCGGGTCATGGAGGGCACTGCCGAGTTCGACGGCCAGGACCTGATTCGCCTGTCGGAGCGGCAAATCCGCCAAATCCGCGGCAAAGAGATCGGTTTCGTGGCGCAGAATCCCTTCAGCGCGTTGAATCCAGTGGTCCGCATCGAGAAGCAGTTCGCGAACATTGCCAAAGCGCACGGGCTCAAGGTGGACACCGAGTCCCGGGCCCGGGCCCTGGACCTGCTGGCCTCCTCGGGCGTCAACGATCCTGAACGCGTCATGCGCGGCTACGCGCACGAGCTCAGCGGCGGCATGGCCCAGCGCGTGGTCATCGCCATGGCCTTGTACCTCAACCCCCGTCTGGTCATAGCGGATGAACCGACGACGGCGCTCGACCTCACCGTGCAGCGCCAGGTGCTGGACACACTCACCAGGCTGACCAAGGACTGCGGCCGATCGATGCTGATCGTCACCCACGACCTTGGCGTGGTGGCCAATTACTGCGACCGGGTGCTGGTGATGTACCGCGGCCGCATCGTTGAACAGGGCCCGGTGTCCGAGGTGTTTGTCCGGCCGCAGGACCCGTACACCGTCTCGCTGCTCAACTCCGTCGTGCAGCCGAAGGCTGCCGGCACAGCCCATCCCACCGAACTCTCCGAATCCAGGAGCATCTGACCATGCCCATCATCGAATTGAAGGATGTCCGGAAGACGTTCCGAAATCCGCAGGGACAACCCGTGACAGCCGTCGACGGGATATCACTTTCCGTCGAACGCGGTGAGACCATGGGGATCATCGGCGAAAGCGGCTCCGGAAAATCCACGCTTGGCCGCCTGATCCTCAGGCTCAGTGAGGCCGATTCCGGCACGATCCTGCTGGAAGGCGAGGATATCCGCGCCTTGTCGAAGGCGCAGCTGAGGAAACGACGCAGGCGCTGGCAGATTGTGTTCCAGGAGCCGTTTGCTTCCCTGAACCCGCGACTGACCATCCGCCAGATCGTTGAGGAGCCGCTGATCGTCGCGAAGACCTACGGCTCCCGGGCTGAACGCCTGCGCCGGGTCACGGAGACGCTGGAAGAGGTGGGGCTCTCGCAGGATTTCCTGAACCGCCGCCCCGCCAACCTCAGCGGAGGCCAGCAGCAAAGGGTGGGCATCGCCCGGTGCCTCGTTACCGACCCGACGCTGGTGGTCCTGGATGAGCCGACGTCTTCGCTGGACCTCACAATCCGGGCCTCCATTCTCCGCATGCTCGCGAAGCTCCAGATCGCCAGGGGACTGACCTACGTCTTTGTTTCCCACGACATCGAGACCGTCCGGAGCTTCTGTTCCCACGTGGCCGTCATGCACCGCGGACGGTTCGTTGAAACAGGGTCCACGGAGGACGTTCTGTCCAATCCGCAACAGCCCTACACCCAGGCCCTGATGTCCGCGGCGATGCCCCCTGTTCCGTACATCCCTGAAGCAAAGGATGCCATGGCATGATCCGCTACATCGTCTCCCGCCTGGTCATCGCCTTCCTGCTCCTGTTGGGTCTCATCACCCTGAGCTTCAGCCTGGTGTCCCTGCTGCCCGGAAACCCCGCCGTTGCACTCCTGGGCGAGTATGCAACCCCGGCGGATATCGACCGGATCAATGCCCAACTGGGCCTAGACAAGCCGTTCTGGGAACGCTATCTGGACTACATGGGCCGCACGTTGAGCGGGGACCTGGGGAATTCGTTCTTCACCGGAAGCTCGGTCTCCGGAGAGATCTGGACGCGGCTGCCCAACACCCTGGTCTACCTGCTCCCTGGCCTCCTCCTGGCGCTGCTGATCGGCATGGGAATGGGTACGCTGGCGGCCTACCGCTATGGGCGCGGAGCGGACAGGGCCTTCACTGCCGGCGTCTCGGTCCTCATGGCCATGCCGGAGTTCGTCCTGGCCCTCCTTCTCCTCTTCATCTTCTACCAGCAGCTCCATCTTGCCCCAGCCCCGCTGGGCATGCTGTCCAGCTCCGACATTCCGCCGCCCAAAGCCACGGGATCCGTTGCCCTGGACGCGGTGATCTCCGGGCAATGGGGAACGATGCAATCCATCCTGAGCAGGGCCGTGCTCCCCGTCATCACCATGGGCCTGTTCTTCGCCGCTCCCTTCGGCAAGACCGTCCGAACAGGCCTCCTCCAGGTGTTGAATTCGCCCCAGATCGAATTCGCCAGGGCGTGCGGACTGAGACCGCTGCAGGTCTTCCGCTACGCGCTCAGCGACGTGCGCGGGGCCTTGATGACCTACATGGTCCTGCTCTTCGCCGCGGCACTCAGCGGCGCTGCCATCATCGAAAGCGTGTTCTCCTGGCCCGGCGTCGGGGGGTGGTCGTTGGACGGTGTACTCAAAGGCGACGTGCCCGTCATCCAGGGATTCGTCCTCATCATGGGTGCCACGAGCCTGCTGGGCTACGTGCTGCTGGACGCCCTCATCACGATGCTGGACCCCCGCACCCGCACCAACGTCATCCGCGGCGCGAAGCACCCTGCGGCCGTGCCGGCGGTACAGCAGGGCTGAGAACCGGCACCCCAAAAACCCTTGACAAACCCACAATATTCAATAGATTGAAGATATGTTCACTTCATTGCATGCAGACAAGTTGGCGGTCCTTGGCGGAACCGTCCCGCTCGACGGCCGCGTGAGCTGGGTTCCGCAGGGCGCCACAGGATTCCAGCCATCGAACGCCTACCTCTTGACCGAGGGATCCTCCAGGCTCCTGGTCGATTCCGGACTGGCGGTCCACAGAGAAGAGATCCTTGAGGACCTGGCAGGGCTCATTGGCGAAGGCGGCGGAGTTTCCATCTTCTTCACCAGGCCCGAGATGGACTGCGTGTCCAACCTCGAACCGATCGCCGGCAGGTTCGACATCGAACGGCTCTTTACCGGCGGGGTCATCAACCCCTTCGACGCCTTCGACGACCTGAGCCGGCTGGCACTGCGCGGACGACGCCACCAGATCGACGCCCAGCGGACCGAGGAGGGCGACTCCATGGCGCGGGCCGCGGAGATCAAGATAGCCCCCGGCCGCGTGCTGGAAGTCGAATCGCCCCTCCTGCGCCTCCTGCCCACGTTCTGGGGCTGGGACAAGGAAACGGGCACGTTGTTCACCTCGGACACCTTCACCCACGGTGTGATGGACCGGCCCGACGGCCAGCGCATCATCGACTCCACGGTCCAGGACACCACCACGGTGGAACAGGTGGCCGGCCACCTATATGCGAAATACGAATGGATCCCGCGTTCCACGTGCGAGCCCCTGAGGGAGTGGCTCCAGGACAAGTTCGACGCCCTGGACCCCGAGGTCATCGCCCCGTCCCGCGGATGCGTCCTGAAGGGACGCGACGTGGTGCGGCGCCACCTCGATTTCATGCTCGACGCGCTCACCCCGCAGCTGGTTTAGGAGACCACCATGGAAGAACAACTTGTAGAAACGATGAGCAGCGACCTCCCGCGCAGCGTCGCGAAGGGCGTCACCTGGATGAGTTCCTGCCTCCCCTTCCACCTGGCGGACCGTGTGATCCACGGCCACAACTCCACCTACCTCGTCCAGGGTGAGCATTCGTCCATCCTGGTGGACACCGGGAATCCGTCCAGCTGGCCCATCATTTCCCGCACCCTCGACGAACTGCTGGACGGCCGCGAGCTGACCTACGTCTTCCCCACGCACCCCGAGCTTCCCCACACGGGAAACCTCCCGCGGCTCGTGGAGAAGTACCCCGACATCAAGGTGGTAGGCGACATCCGTGACTACCACCTCTTCTACCCGCAGATCGTTCCGAACCTCCACGCAAAGGTGCCCGGAGACAGGATTGACCTGGGCGGGCAGGAGTTCACAGTGGTGGAGGCGCTCATCCGGGACCTGCCCAACACCCAATGGGGATTCGTCCCCGAAAGCGGCGTACTCTTCACCGCCGACGGTTTCTGCTACATGCACCGCCCCGAGCTCGACGACGAAGACCCGGTACACCTCCCGGGCGAATGCGGGCTGACCACCGGCGAACTCCGGGTGCCCATCGCCGTCGAGAATGCTGCCTTCTTCACCGGAAGCGCACTGTACTGGGCCCGCTTCGCCAACGACGCTGACGCAGTCTATGACCGCGTCCTTCATCTTATTGATGAAATTGGCGTCAAAGCGGTGGCCCCCACCCACGGCAACTTCATCAGCAACATCCGCGAGGTGGAGCCCATCATCCGGGCCGGCCACAAACGCGCCTACCGCTACGAGACCGCACAGTCGTAACTTCCCCCAATAAACGGAGTCACCTTATGAAACGTCTGCGTTTGCTCACCGGGGGCGCTGCTGTCGCCCTCACCACATCCCTTGTCGCCTGCGGCGGTTCCCCGCAGGCGGCAGTCAACCCGTCCATCGACAATGTTGTTGTCGCTGTCGGAGCCCTTCCGGACAGCCTGACGCCCTCGCCCTGGGGCGGCAGCGCCTCGCACGTGGTGCTGAGCGGCCTCGGCTCGCAGCTCCTGGAGTACAAGTCCGGAGCCAGCGACGGCAAGACGTGCCCCGCACCGTCCACGGAGCTATCCGGCCGGCTGGCCGAGAGCGCCAAGCCCAGCGCGGACGGCACCGGCGTCGTCGTCACGCTCCGTAAGCTCACCAGCCAATTCGGGAACACGCTGTCGGCCGAGGACGTCCGATGGAGTTTCGACATCGGCATGAAGCGCCAGCCGGTCATGAAGGGAACGCTGAAAAGCAGCGGCTTCAACGTGGACAACCTGGTCAAGGTCATCGACGAGCACACCATCCAGCTGAACACCGTGGGACTGACGTCCTACACCGAAGCATCCCTGCAGAACAACCTGTTCTACATACACGACAGCACCGAGGCCAAGAAACACGCCACGGCGGATGATCCGACGGCGAATGCCTGGCTGTCGAAGAACCTCGCGGACTACAGCGGCTGGAAGCTTGAAGAATTCACACCCGGTACGTCGCTGACAGTGACGGCGGATCCGAAATGGGAGGGCACGCGCGGTTCCGTCAAGCGCGTCGCGGTCAAGGCGGTCCAGAGCACGGCCACGCGCAGCCAGCTGATTGAAACCGGCGAAGTCCAAGTGGCCAATGGCTTCGAGTACGACCAGTACAAGGACCTGGAGAAGTCGCCCGGCGTGGCGGTCCTGAACTGTGCAAGCCAGACCCGCGACACGATGATGATCAACACCAAGACCGGTCCGCTGGCAGACCCCAAGGTCCGGCACGCCCTCTCCATGGCCATCGACCGCGACGCACTGGTCAAGGGCGCATACGCCGGCTTCGGTGAACCCGCCGGATCCATCTTCCCCGCGGTTGAGGGCTCCCCGATCTACAAGTACAACAAGGACGAGGCCAAGAAGCTCCTGGCCGAGGCCGGGTACGGCAACGGGTTCCCGATGACACTCAGCTACAGCGCCACCCGCCCGGGCCCGGTGGCCRCCAAGTCGGCAGTCCTGCTCCAGTCCATGCTCAAGGACGTCGGCATCGACGTCCAGCTGCAGAACGTGGCCAGCTCCACCGACTTCTCCACCGCACTGCTGCAAGGCCGCTACCAGGCGGTGCTCTACTCCGAACCGATCGTGATCGCAGACCCTGCCTTCTACAGCTACGCGTTCTACGGCACCGGCGCCCCGAGCAACAGCACCGGATGGTCCAACCCGGAGTTCGACAAAACACGCAACGAGCTCGCCGCCACTCCCGACCAGGAAACCGCCAAACGGACGACCCTTCTGAACAAGATGGCCTCGCTCGTTGACGACGGCGCAGCCATCCTCTCCCTCGTCGAAACCCGGGGGATGCTCGTCACAAGGGACGGCCTGTCCGGGGCCGTGCCCCTGACCAACGGCCAGATCTACTTCAACTCCCTCGGCCGCTAGGCCGCCAGCACCAGCGTGGTGCCGGCCGGCCGTCTTTGAACCCGGCCGGCACCACCCCCACCGAAGGAAGACTCCCCATGATTGAAATCTGCGGAAAGCAGGTTCGCGACACCCTTCAGGAATTGCTCGACCCGGCCAGCACGGCCCTTGTCGTGATCGACATGCAGGAAGGTGCAGTGTACGCCGGGGGAGCCATCGGCGACTCCGGCCACGACCTCAGCATGATGCCTGATGTCGCCAAACGCTGCGGAAGGGCCATAGAGTCCGCCCGGAAGAACGGGGTGCCGATCTTCCATATCCGGGTCGAAAACCTGCCCGATGGCGGCAGCTCCCCTGCGGCGTGGCTGCGGGCTCTGTATACGGCAGCCAACGGTCGGCCCATTGACCTGGGCAGGCTCAGCCTCAAGGGCGATCCTGCCACGGAGTTCTGCGCCGAGTGCATGCCTGAGGAGGGCGAGGTCATCATCACCAAGCGCCGTCCGAGCGCCTTCGTGGGCACGGAGCTGGCGCTCCTGCTCCGGAGCCAGGGCATTGAGTCGGTTGCTCTGGTTGGCGTCTCCACCGGAGGATGCGTCGAGGCCACGCTGCGGGACGCCGTCCACAACGACTTCTACGCCGTGCTGCTTGAGGACGCCGTCGGCGCCTACGACACGGTGCTCCACGGCGCGGCGCTGACCGTGATGCGGGCCCGCCACGATGTTTGCACGCTGGACGAGGCCATCGCGGTCTGGGACTCGGCAAGCACCGCCTAGGCCGGCCGATTCTGAATCAAGAGGAGGAAAAGGCGTTGAATCCGCACACAGCCCAGGCAAAGATCGCCTTCAACGGTGCCCAAAGCCTCATCGGAAACCGCGTCTATCGCCTGGGCGCGGACATCCTCCTGGATGAACACGTCAGTTGGTGTCCACCCGGCATCAGCGTCATCCAGCCCGTCAATTGCTACCTCATCAAGGGAAGCAACGGCTCCGTGCTGGTGGACACCGGCATCAGACTCCATGAGGCAGAGATCATCCGGCAGCTGGAATCACTTCTGGAGCAGGGGGAACGGCTGACCGTCGTGCTAACACGGACGGAGATGGAATGCTGCCTGAATCTTCCCGCCATCGAGGCCCGCTTCGACGTCGAATCGGTCTGGTACACCGGCGGAATCACAGTGCCGAGGATGTCCGCAACGCCCCGGCGCATCATGGTCGACCCGGGGACCTCCCTTGAGATCGAGGTCATCGACGGACTGACCCTGGAGTTTGTCTCGCCGCTGATGCGTCTCCTGCCCACGTTATGGATCTTCGATCCCGCATCCGGGGCGCTCCTGACCTCGGATGCTTTCACGCACGGTTCGTACGGCAGCTCGAATGCCGCGGCCGGCCTGCGAAAGTTCCAGTGGTTTGCCGAGGCCGATACCCGCGGCATTGCCCGGGATGTTGACGAGTCCGTTCGCCGGCGACACGTGAAGGCCATCGGGCCCGGCTACGGCGCACCCATCGTTGGCACGGCGGAATCGGCCGCAGCGGCTACGGCCCTGGCCACGGCAATCCGGACGGTAGGGATCCAATGAGCTCCGAGATTCCGGGCGGGACGCCCGCCACGGGCCGTGTCCTCGCCGATGGCCTGCACTGGCTGGGCGGCTGCCTGTCGGCCAGCGCTGAGGGCCAGGAGGTCCATTATCACGTGTCGTCGTACCTGGTGATCGGGTCTGAAGCCTCGATCCTGGTCGATACCGGAGATCCGGCCCACCGGGATACCGTACTGCGGCAACTGGACCACGCGCTGGGGGGCCGGAGGCTTGACTACATCTTCCCGACGCATCCGGAAATCCCGCACGCGGGCAATCTTCCCGTCCTGCTGGACCGACATCCCTCGGCTGCTGTAGTGGGGGACGTCCGTGACTACGCCCTTCATTTCCCGGAGTTCGCGGACCGGCTTCACGCCAAGGCCGCGGGGGAGTCTCTTGACCTCGGCGACAGGGAGTTCCGCTTCCTTCCGGCCTACATCCGTGACCTGGAGAACACGCTCTGGGGTTACGACGCCGGTGCAGGGATGATGTTCGTCTCCGACGGCTTTTCCTACATTCACGACATACCTGGCCCGGACGAAGATGACGAACCAGTGCATCTTCCAGGGCAGTGCCGCTTACTCTCCAGCGAGATGCCGGCGCCTCCCTCGGTGGAACAGGCCGCCTACGGCACCGGCCGTGCGCTCTATTGGACGAAATTCGTCGATGTGCGCACGGCCTTCCAAGGCATCGAAGACACGCTGGAAACCTACCCGGCCCGGCTGATCGGGCCCGCCCACGGCAACGTCATCGACGATGTCGACAGCATGCTCAAAACGTCGCTGGCCGCCCACCGGAGAGTGTACGAAGGGCTGGAATTGTAAAGTGAAGTATCATCAATATAATGAAAACGTGGATTCGGGGTGCCGCGGAAAGGCACTGGCCAATCCGGGACCCGCGGACTGCAGCAGCCCCCGGCGGGATGCTGCGGTGGATGCCAACGACCAGCAAGGAGGAAGTCAATGCGGGACCTGATTGGATATGGAGAGAACCCTCCGGTTGTCACGTGGCCCCACGGCGCCAAAGTTGCCGTCTCCCTGGTGCTGAACTACGAGGAAGGCGCCGAAAGCTCCATCGAAGCCGGTGACGAACGGGACGAAGACGTCTCGATCTTCGGCGGCTGGTCCGCTGACCCCTCGCGGCGCAGCCTCATGAAGGAGTCCTTCTTCGAATACGGCAGCCGTGTGGGCATCTGGCGATACCTCGGGATGCTGCGCGAGTACAACGTCCCGGCGACCGTCATGGCCTGCGGAGCGGCACTCGAGCGGAATCCCGACGCCGCACGGGCGATCGTGCGGGACGGCCACGAGATCTGCGCCCACGGCTACAAGTGGCGCGGAACCGTGGGAATGGAGCCCGACGAAGAGCGGAGGGAGATCCGCCACTCCCTGGCCGCCGTCGAAGCCGTCTCCGGGGTAAGGCCGGTGGGCTGGTACGTCCGGGAGGGCATCACCGAGAACACCCGGACGATCCTGGCCGAGGAAGGCGTGCTCTACGACTCGAATTCCTATGCCGATGACCTCCCGTACTACGTGGAGGCCGGGCCGCACCGCCACCTGGTTGTTCCCTATTCAGGCGACACGAACGACGCCCGCTTCTGGGGCAATGGCAGCCTCGGCACGGCGGAGGACTTCTTTAACGTATTGAAGGACTCCCTCGATTGCCTCCTGATCGAGGGCGAAACCGTGCCGAAGATGATGTCGGTGGGGCTGCATTTGAGGATTGGAGGACGGCCCAGTGTTGCCCACGGAGTGCGCCGGTTTCTGGAGTATGCCCTTGCCCGGCCGGGCGTGTGGTTCGCCACGCGTGAGGAAATCGCGCGGTGGTGGATGGAGCACCCGCCCGTGCAGGCGCACGCGGTCACGGCCGGGGCCGCCTTCGAGGGCGTGGCCTGATGCGCACAGGCGACAGCGGGATGGCCACGGTCAACATCGACCGACTGGTGCACAACGTCGATGATCAAGGTTTCACGGCCCTGGACAAGGTGGGCCTTAACGGTCAGCGCGATCAGGGCCTGGTCAGCACGCTCATCTCCCGGGACCTTAGCGGTTCAGACGATTTGTGCGTCAGCTGGGGGAGGATCCTGCCCGGGCAGCACCACTTGTGCCATCACCACCCGGACGCCTCGGAGTTCTACGTTGTCCTGAGCGGAACCCCGATCGTCCATCTGGGCGACACCACCTACCGGGCAAAACCCGGCGATGGCATCTACATCCCCCGCGGGACCACGCATGGCCTCACCAATGACGGCGAGGAGGACGTGGAACTCATTGTGGGGGTCAGCAAGCCCGCCGACTGGCAGTTCGTCCCGGACGAGTGACCTGCTCGTCCGGACACCCTGCCACTGTTCACTTCCGCGCTACACCCTTCAGGAGGAACCTCTCATGACCCAGGAACCGGCTGCAGCCCTTGAACGCAGCGTCGGCATCATCACCGCCGATCCCACTCCGACGCTGCTGGCCGTCCTTGCCCGTGCCGCGGTGGACTTCCTGGTCCTCGATGCGGAGCAGACCGGCCTCACCGTCCAACACTGCGGCGATGTAGTGCAGCGGCTGGCCGGCTCCGGGGTGCGGGTGGCTGTGCGTGTACCGGACCTGCAAAAGAACACGCTCCTGGCCTTCGCAAACACCGGCGTCGCAGAGATCGTGCTGCCGCAGGTACGGACGGTGGACGAGCTGGAAAGCGCTTATGAGGCCACCCGATACGCCCCCGCCGGATCGCGTCCGCGGCAAGTCACGCCGGCCTCGGCGTTCGGCATGGACTATTCCTTCGCTCCTTTGATCACCGTGTTGTTCGAGACGGCGGAAGCCGTGGAACACGTCAAGGAATTTGTGGACAGCGAGGCCTTCGGAGGGGGATGGGTGGGCCCGACAGATCTGGCCGCTGACCTCCTCCGGCACGGAGACCAGCGGCCGGAAGCCCTGCAGGAAGCCACCCAACGCGTTGTTGATGTGGTGTCCGGCGCCGGCGCCAGCATCGGACTTCCAGCACCCGGCATGGCTGCTGCGGCCAGCGTTTTCGACCGCGGAGCCGACCGCTGTGCGGTCTATTGGGAGAAGGAGCTTGCCTCTCTCCTGGCCGGCTACGTCGATCTGCGGACCGCGTGAGCGTCGTCAAGAGAGGCGTTGGAGCGCCCGAATTTAGGACGCTCAAAAAACCTCCCACGCGTAGTCATCTTCGATATACTGACGGAAACCCGAGGACTAGTGAAGGAGTCGGCGTGGAAGGCACGGACACAGCAAGCAGCCAAGCAACCGAGTCCCTGGAACGCAACTTCTGGATCGCCCATCTCGGAGCCATGATCAAACAGCAGCGCCTCGGCCGGTTCACCGTGGAGGAGCTGGCCGAACGCGCCGGTGTCAGCGCCGGGCTCATCAGCCAGATCGAGCGCGGCATCGGCAACCCTGCCTTCGCAACGCTCCTTCGCCTCGCAAACTCCCTCGACCTGCCGCTGGCCAGCATGTTCACGGATCCCCACGAGGGCCAGGACCACATGCTGGTCCGCCGGGCTGACCGCCGCCGCATTGAAATCCCCTCGCAGGGCATCATCATGGAGCTGATCGTTCCCGATTCGGAGCGCAAGCTGGGGGTCCTCAGCATGACCATCCCGGCTAATTTCGACGGCGCCCATGTTCCCCACTCCCATGAAGGCGAGGAATGTGTCATCCTCCAGACCGGCACACTGGTGGCCACCGTCGGCGGGCAGGACTTTGTACTTGAAGCCGGCGACAGCCTCACCTACGACGCTTCCGTGCCCCACTGGTGGAGCAACCACACCAGTTCGGCCGCAGTGATGCTCGCCATTTCCACCCCGCCGTCCCTCGGCAAGGCCCACTAAGGGTGGGCGTTCCCGGGCCGGGGACACGGCTGGGCATCCTTGTCCCCTCGAGCAACTCGAATGCGGAAACGCTCACGGCGTCGATCCTTGCCGGACAGCCGGACCTGGGAATCCACTACAGCCGGTTCCGCCTTCCGCCCAGCCTTGACGACACAGTTGACCTAGGTGTTCTCGGCGACGCCCCGGCATTGCTGAATGACGCCGATCTGCAGGCCATCGCGTTCCACGGCACCTCCGGATCCTGGACAGGGATCCGCAGCGACCGGGCCCTTTGTGCTGAACTTGAGGCCGCGTGCGGCGCGCCCGCGACGACCGCTTCCGTGGCCGTCGTCGAGGCCCTTGACGCCTTGTCCGCAACGCGGATCGGCCTCGTCTTCCCGGGTCCCGCGGCCATCGCCTCCCGGATCCAGAGGGAGTACGCCACCCATGGCATCGACGTGCTGGCCATTTCGGTTCCAGAGGCGGAGATGACCAATCCGGAGATTGCCCTCCTGGGCAGCGCAGACATCGACGCCATGATGCGGCCGGCATTCTCCCGCGGCGTCGACGCCGTCGTCTGCGTCGGCACCAACCTGCGCTCGGGCTACCTGGCGGCCGGATTCGAACAGGAGTTTGGCGTTCCCGTGGTGGACAGTGCCATCGCCACTTTGTGGCACGTGCTTCGTATTTCCGGCTCCTCCCGGCCGCTCCCGGGGTGGGGAGCGCTGCTCGCAGCCCATTAGCGTGACTCCCCGGTGCAGGAGACCGGGGTCGCTCACGCCGGTGACTTATCCGCCGTCGCCTGCTGCGCCATCGTGCGCACCCAGACGTTGACGATTTCTTCCCGCGTCGCGAACCAGACCGCCTTGCCGCGGGCATGCGCAATGAAACGGTCGAGTGCCACGGCGTACGCCGGCCGTCCGATCAGCCGGGGATGCAGCCCGACACTCATCACCGAGGGGCCGCTGCGGTGGTCGTCGAGCAACACGTCCAAGGCGGCAATCAAGTGGTCTCCGAACGCTGTTGCCGTGGGGAATTGCTTGAACAACCCTGAATCATTGGTGTCACCGGCGTACGGCAGCACCGGGAGCCGCGGGTTTCCCGGGTCGCTGCCCCAGTGCGGCAGGTCGTCATTGAAGCTGTTGGACTCGTAGGCAAATCCATTCTCGGCGAGCACCCGGCGCGTCCCGGGCTTGAGTCCGTCCCGCGAGTACCAACTCGTTGGTGTCCGGCCGGTGCTCGCCGAAATCGCATCACGGGAGGCGCGGATGAGGCGCTCCTCGGCCTCGTCGTCGAGGTCTGTGTGCGTGTCCCACTGGTGGCCGTGATCGGCAATTTCGTGCCCGTCGCGGATCAACGCAGCAGCGATGGATGGGTTCAGTTGCAGTGCCACGGCGCAGCAGAAGGCGGTGCCCCGGATATCGTGCCTCCGCAGAATCCGCAGCAACCGCCAGATGCCTGCGCGTGAGCCGTATTCGAAAGCCGATTCCAGCGTCAAGTTTCGTACGGCCGACGCGCAGGCCGGAATCCAGTGGGCGCCCAGATCATTGGCGCTGTCGCCCCGGGGGATGCTGCGTTCCGCGCCCTCCTCCACATTGATAACCAGGGAAACCGCCACCCGGGCATTGCCGGGCCAGCGGAATTCAGGCGGGATTTCCCCATATCCGACGAAATCCCGCTGCGTCCGCGGCTCTGCCATCAGCTTCTCCGTTCAGGGGTTCCGGCACCGCACGGTTGCGGCTATAGTGAAGCAAACTTCGATATGATGAAACTAGTCGAGAGGAGAGCGAATGTCTACGCTCATTCGCGGAGGCACTGTTGTCTCGGGCTCCGGCGACACTGTCATCGAGGCCGGCGCGGTGGTCATCCGGGATGGCCGGATCGCGGACGTCCTCGACCGCTGGGATGCGGGCAAAGAGTTTGACGGCGAGGTCATCGACGGCTCGGGGTGCGTCGTAATGCCGGGCCTCATCAACGTCCACTCCCACGGAGTGACGCCTGGCCCGCTGTTCCCGAGCGCAGCACCGGCCCTGTCCACGGAGGGCTGGATGGGGAATCTGGACAGGCACCTCCTGTCCGGAACCACCACCGTGCTCAGCCTCTGTGGCTTCGCGTCCATGGACGACGTGCGCGAAGCTGATCTGCGGCACGCGGTGCACGTCCGGGGCGCCACAACGCACCTGCCGCAATGCCTGCAGGCGGCGGCCATGGCGGATGGACAGGGCCTAACGGCAACGTCCAGGGAACTCACCGTAGAACAGATGCTCGAGGACGGTGCTGTCGCCATCGGAGAGTTGGGCGGGGGTCAAACGCTCGGCGGAGGAGGCCAGGACCTCGTCTACATCCCTGCGGCCATCCACCACGCCGCCGGAATCCGCATCACTATCGACCAGGCCCGGCGCATCAAGGAAGCCGTGCTGGGCAGGTTCATCGACGTCAGTGCATTCAATCTGAATGCTTTGGCTGAAGCGGCCAAAGAGGCGGGGCTCGCGGAGGCCTTCACGGCTACTCAGCTCGCAAAGCTCGTCACTGACTCAGTGATGCCTTCCTTCGCCCCTGCCATCGAAGGCTTGCGGGAAGGTGTTCGGGCGGCGCTAAAGTTCGGCGTGCCGGCCATCGTCCACAGTGCATCGGCGACGGCCAGCGTTTTGCGGGAGCTGATGCTTGAGCTCGACGGCGGCGGGGCCACCGTCATTGCGGCGCACGCAAACCACCCCACCCACACTCCCGATGAAGCGCACGAGCTCGCCGTTCAGGGTAGGAAAATGGGCTGGCCAGCCGAGGCATCGGTCTTCGATCTCCTGCACCGCAGGCACACCGTTAAGACCCGCGAACATTGGGACCTGCTTCTTCGGGAACCGGACCTTATCTCAGTCATCGGCACCGACTACGGACACGACGGCGACCATGACGAGCTGATCTCCGCCGTTCAAGACGTTGCCGCGTACGGACACCGCACTTTGCCCGGCGCCGTCGCCATGGCCACCTCGGCCGTGGCAGATCTCATCCCGGGCATCGCTCCTGGAAGTGGTCGGCTCACAGCCGGCCGCGTCGCCGATGTCGTTGTCGCCCGTGCTGACGATTTTCGCGACGTGAGGTTTGTCCTGGTAGACGGTGTCTGCGTCGTTCGGGATGGAAAGCTCACGCCGGAGGCCCACCGATGAGCGAACGCTTGAACCCTGAACAGCTCATGGTCGTTCAAGATCTGGTGGGCGACACGATCGCCCGGGAGGACCTGCCCGCGCTGGAAGGCGCGTATCGCGACTTCCGGGCAGGGATGGATTCCCTGAAGGCGGCATTCGAACAGCAGACTCGCTCAGGGGAGAAGGCTGGCGCTGCGGAGCAGGAGGTGCAGGGTTGACCGAAGCATGGGAGCTGGGCATCGCAGAGGCGGCAGGACTCATCCGACGGCGGGAGCTCTCGGCAGTTGAACTCCTCGAATCCATTCTGGATCGGATTCAGGACACTGAAGACTACGCCCGCGCCTGGGCGTACGTGGATGAGCGAGGCGCCCGCGAGGCGGCCCGCACGGCCGACGATCAGGCTGCCTCGGGTCGATTCGGCGGTGCCCTCCACGGCATCCCCGTAGGGGTGAAGGACGTCATCAATGTCCGGCAGATGCCGACCGAAGGTGGCTCGGAGAGCCTCCGCGGTAACAACGCGAAAGACGACGCCGGCGTCGTACGCCAACTTCGGGCCAGCGGTGCTGTGATCCTCGGCAAACTTCAAACGCACGAATTTGCCTTCGGGCAAGGGACGCCTCCATCACGGAATCCTTGGGGGCCGGACCGGTACGCGGGAGGCTCCAGCGTCGGATCCGGCGTCGCTGTCGCCGTGGGATCCGTTCCGGGGGCCTTGGGCACCGATACAGGCGGTTCGGTGCGAAACCCGGCCGCCGTCAACGGATTGGTGGGGCTCAAACCCAGCTCCGGCGTCGTTTCTTCCTCCGGGGTCCTACACGTAAGCCACACCATGGACCATGTGGGACCGATCGCCCGGAGCGTCGAAGACTGCGCGATGCTCCTTGACGGGATGGTGGAACCGCAGGCTGTCTCCAGTCTGGGAGGGCCGGTTTCCGCCCGGCTCCTGGACATTCCCGCTGAGACGAAGCTTGGGATTGACCGTCGGATGTGGTCTGAATGGGGAGTCTCCCGCGGCGTTCTGGCCGCTGTGGAAGAAGCATTGTCCGTGCTGGCGGACCTGGGGATCGAGATCGTGGAGCTGCCGCTTCCCGAACTGGACCTGTCCCTGCACGCCAGCGTGGCGATTTCGCTGTCGGAAGCGGCCCAGCATCACCGCCAGCGTCTGAGGGGTGCCGCCGGCCAATATTTCCCGGGCACCCGCGTCATGATTGAGACCGGCGCGCTGGTGTCGAAGGATGACATTCGCCTGGCCTGGCAGGTCCGGAGCCACCTCCGGTCGCTCATACCGGAATCCATGCGTCGGGCAGGAGTGGACGGCCTGGTGTCGCCCACGCTGCCGGCGATCGCGCCGTTAGCATCTTCGATGTCTTCGGAGCTCACCGGCTCCACGGGGGAGGACTCCTTGGCGGCCGCCCTGCGCATGCTTTCCGCCGCGAACCTCACCGGGATGCCGGGCGTCAGTGTGCCCTGCGGCTTCGCTGAAGGGCAGCCCATTGGACTGCACCTCATGGGGCTGGAACGATCTGACGCCCGGGTGCTTTCGATCGCTCACTCCTACGAACGCGCCACACAGTGGCGGAAGTACGTCCCGGTGCGCGTGTTGCCGGCCGGCTCTGAAGGAGTTCGGCCGAGGAATAGCAGCGGCAATTGGGCATACCAAGTGGACGAACGGCCTTAGAGACCGCCATGAAAGCACCATTCACCGAGGTCGGTCTTCAATGGAGTACCCCCAAGCAGCTTCGCTTCCAAGCAGAATACGCAGAGTAAACTGCCCAACGGACAGGCCATGCAGGGGACCGCGCCTGCCCCATGAATCCGCAGATCCTGGCCTGTCGGTCCGGCCGGTGGCCGTACCGTGTCGATGAGTCGAGGAGAGACTCAGACGATCCGCAACCGGGCCACGGTGAACCCCTCTCAGGCCCGCGAGGCGGCCCAGGAATAGCCAAAGCTCAGACGGAAACGTTGCCTTGAAGTGATGTGGGCGCTGTGGCCTGCGTATCTATGCGCACTGCCGGCTTTTGAGATTAGAGAGCCCAGGTTTCAGGTGGGCCGTTATCTGGTTGAGGTTCCGGTACTGGGTTGTTTTGTGGCTCCGGCGCGATTCGAACGACAGGGGAGTGGCCCCAAGGATTAGGACATACGGCACTCACGCGGTCATCTATCTACCGAAGACCCCGGATCTGCGCATAGGGAAAGGTCGGGGGAAACAGCTCCCCGGGCGTTCGGTGTTCACTGTCGCGCTCCGAGTACGCTTCCCGCATCTTTTCGAAGAGCCGTTGGGCCTCCGCTCTGAGGCCCGGGATATCGATGCCCGGGATTTCGCCGTCGCGCATGACGAGGCGCCCCGCGACGACGGAGTGAGTGGCCTGCCGGGCTGTTCCGTTGAGCAGGAGGGTTCGAACCGGGTCGTCCAGGACGCCGTCCCTGATGTCGTCGAGCGAGAACGCAACAAGGTCAGCTTGGGCTCCTACTTCCAGCCTCCCCAGGTCCGGACGGCCGAGGGCGCGGGCTCCGCCAAGGGTTGCCGCTTCAAAGTAGTGTTCCGCGGGAGCCGCGTCCTGCCGGTGGTCAAGAAGTTTGGCCAGGTGCACGCCCGTGTCCATGCCCCGGATGAGATCCGGTGGGAAGGAGTCCGTTCCGAGGCACAGGTTAACGCCGGCCTCCCGGAAGGCCGCAAATGAGTCGAGAGCCATGCCGTATCTGAACGATGTCAGCGGACAATGGATGATGGAGATGTTGGCCTCCGCCAACGTTTGAAGATCGCCCAGATCGGTGCCATCCACAAGCGTATTGCGGTCCACGAAGATCCCGTGCGGGATGAGAAGGCGCTCAGCCAGCAGCCCTGTCTGCTTCAGAAGCTGGAGAGGCGTCAGTCCGTGCCAGCGCTGCAGCAGCTCCCGCTCCCGCGCCCCCTGAAGGCAGTGCAACCGCACAAGGACGTGCCGTTCGCGGGCGATTTCGGCCGTTGCGCGTAGAAGTTCCGCGGTAAGCGTTTCAATCCTGCACGGCAATAAGACCCCGTTAACCAGGGGATCGGCCAGATCCTCCGCGTAGTCCAGGAACCGAACGGCATCGGCAAGCCCGGCACGCCCCTGCTCCTCATCGAATGCGACGTCGCGTTGCGCATCGGCCCTGACGACATTTACACCGGAACGGTAGGCCGGGCCCAGATATCCCCGCAGCCCGATCTGGCGGGAGGTTTCGGCCATACCGGCAAGCTCCTCGAAGCTTTCTGCCCAGGCGGAATGGATTTCCGATGCTATGGGCATGTAGGTCGTAACACCGTGCATGGCCAGCTGCATTAAGGCGTACTTGCGAATGGTCTGGCGTTCCTGCGCTGTAAAGACGTCCGCGCGGCGGTTGTGGAAGTAGTCTTCGGACCATTGCATGCCGTTGGCCCGGTCCGTGGAAGCCCATGAGTCGATCAGCAGGTGATCGATGTCGGTGAGGGCATCAAGATCGATCAGGCCCGGTGTGATGAGGGACCGGCCAAGTTCGAATGACTGGTCGGCGCGGCCCTTGTAGTTCGGTCCGACATAGACGATGCGAGTGTCCTCAAAGACGACGTCGCCGTCGCGGATGAGAACGTGCTGACCGGATTCATGCCCGAGCACGAATTCCGCGCTGAATTTGGTGCGCAAACTAACCTCCGATTCGATGATGGGGCGGCCACTCAGCGGACCGCRCGAATCAAACCATACTCATTATGGTATACCACCGCCAAGGCCGGGTGCGATTGTCGGGAGACTGATCTTCCCGGAAACCCTTAAAGCTGGCTTTTGAAAGTGATTTACATCTCGCCCCGCTCTGACCTATTCTATTTTGGTATACAAACCGGTTTGTGAGCTAGACACGATATGTATCCCCGACCCAGCAACCGCCTAGTACGGGTGGCAGGTCTTTCCCCAAAGGACAGTTACTCCCATGGCCTCAGAAGCCCAGCTAATCAATCAACCTTCCGCTGCGGTCCCGGATCAACAGATCACGCGCCGACACTGGTGGACGGTCGTAACCGCGTCAATGCTTGTCTCAGTGGCGGCCGTCCTGATTGGCACGTACAAGTTCCAACTGGGGCCCGCCCCGGTGGTCCTCTTCCCCATCATCTGGGCCGTGGTCCTCGGCGGGATCCTCGGTACCCAGCGAATCCGCCGTCTCTCCGGGGCAAGCCGGGCCGTTGCAACGCTGCTCCTGGAGATTGGGATCATTCTCTTCCTTGCCCGGCTCGGCACCCAGATCGGGCCGTCGCTGGCCAAAGTCACTGAGATCGGTCCAGCCATCCTTCTGCAGGAAGTGGGGCACATCTTCGGCACCGTCATACTGGCGCTGCCGATTGCCGTGGCCATGGGGCTGGGCCGGGTGGCGGTCGGAGCCACCTGGTCCATCGACCGGGAATCGTTCCTCGCCTTCGCCATTCAGCGCTTTGGAGTCCGTTCCGGAGAGTACAGGGGTGTCTTCTCAGTGTGGTTGCTCGGCAGCCTCTTTGGTGCTGTGTTCATCTCCCTGCTTGCCGGATTCCTCGGCGGACTGAATATCTTCGATCCCCGAGCGCTGGCCCTGGGGCTTGGGCTCGGCTCGGCGTCGATGATGCTCGGGGGCGTCGGGGCGCTCTCCCTGCTCTACCCGGATCAGGCCGGCGAAATCATGGCGCTGGCCGCGTTGTCCAACCTCGTCACGAACATCGTTGGCTTCTACGCGGGAGTCTTCCTGTCCCTGCCTCTGTGCCGGAGGCTCTACGCCTTCTGGAGCCGGCTCTTCGGAAAGGACGACGACGGCCGGTCCACCCGCGGGGCACGCAGCCTGCCGGCGCTGCCTACTCCAACGCAGCTTGCCCCTCCGGTAGCCGTGGATGTGGATCCCACGCTCAAGGTGACGCCACGAATCACAATTCTCGCCTTTGCCATTGCCGGAGCCTCGGCCCTTGTCATGAACGTCGTCGGGACAAAGAACTTCTCCTGGAATGATGCAGCGGGCGTGATCGTCCTCTTGCTGCTGACGGGCCTGTCATTCCGTCTGGCCCGGTTTCTACCCTCGGTGCCATCAAGCGTGTGGGTACTGACCATCACAACGGTGCTTTCGGCGCCGTTCCTGCCCACTGCGGGGCTCATCGCCGGGCTGACCCAACACCTGGACGTCATTCTCATCGGGCTGCCGGCGCTGACCTTGATCGGGCTCACCGTCGGGCGGGACATCAAAGCGCTGAAGTCCCTGAGCTGGAAGATCATCGTGGTCGCCCTCGTGACCTACAGTGCATCCTTCATTGCGGCGGCCGCCCTGGGGCAGATGGCCCTCGGGCGGTAGCGGATCCGGCGCGGAACCGCCGGAAATACGAAACAGCGAGGCGTGCAAGGGGCGACGGCGGAAACCGCCGTCGCCCCTTGCACGCTGCCCACAGGGACTCTTTGGTATTCCAAAGAGCCTTTTCAAGCACTAGCAAGACCATCAGGCCACCCAAAATGCGGCACCAAACCGAAACTCAGGTATTTTTGGTATACCAAATATTGTCAGGAGACGACTATGGAAGAAATCCCCCACGCGCCCCGGGGACGGCCCCGGACACCTGCGGCTTCAAAGCTCGCATGGGCCCTCATCGCCTTGAGCCTCGTTTCCATTAACCTCCGGCCGGCGATTACGACCGTTGCCGGATCCATGGGCCAGTTGGAACAGAGGCTCGGGATAAGCGCCCAGACGATTCCCCTCCTTGCGGCGCTCCCGGTCCTTGCCTTCGGGATGTCCGCCCCATGCGGGCCGTGGCTCGCCCGGCGCCTGGGTGCGGGGAGAGCCGTCGCTCTTGCGATGCTGGTGCTCGCCGTGGCCCTGACCGCCCGCGTGCTGCTGCCGGTCCTTATGCTCCCCGGAACATTCCTTGCGGGGATGGCCATCATGACCGGCAGCGTGTTGTTGCCCCAGATCGTCAAGGCAAATGAGGGTACAGGCTGGTGGACGGGGCTGTGCAGCATGGGGTTCGGCCTCGGAGCGGCGCTGGGAGCGGGGCTGATCCAGCCGCTGCAGCGCGTATTGGGCGGAAGCCTGCAGGGTGCGCTGGCCATGTGGGCTATTCCTGCCGTGCTGGGGGCAGTGCTTATCCTCAGGCACGGCGGCAGGCGGACAGAACCCTTGGATCCGGGGGCATCCGTTCTCCCTGCACGCGCCTTTGCAGCCGACGGTTCGACCGCCGGCGCGGGGGCGCGGCCCCGCGCCGCGCGCTCAGTGCGGCTACAAAGGACTGCCTGGGCGGTGACCGCTTTCTTTGGGCTCCAGGCGATGCTGTATTTCGCGGTAACTTCATGGCTGACGGTCTTCCTTGTGTCGAAGGGCCTCACCGCCGGCAACGCTGCGGCGCTCCTTGCCTGGTTCAGCGTGGCTGGCCTTCCCGCCAGCCTGCTGGCACCCGTGCTGGCCAGCCGGCCGGCGGTTCTCAAAATCATGGCGCCCGGTTTGGGGGTGCTCGTGGCGGCGGCGTTGCTCGGTGTGCTGGCGGGCCCGGCTGAGCTGCAGTTCGTCCTGGTGGGTGTTTTGGGGGTTGTCCAGAGCGCGGGATTCGGGCTTGCCATTGCGCTCGTGGTGCTCCGATCGGCGGGGCCTCAAACCGCCGGGAAACTGTCGGCGATGAGTCAGGGCCTGGGTTTCGCCGTCGCTTCCCTGGGACCTTTGGGGGCTGCCCTGCTTCATGATGTGACCGGCGGCTGGGACGCTGCGTTCTGGGCCCTGGCAGGAGTGGCTATGCTGCTGGCGCTGGCGGGGTACTTCGCGGTGAATGGACGCATCGTGTCCGTCGAGGAAGGAACTGTGCCCGCCGGAGAGGCCCGGCCGGCCGGCGTCGGAAGCTGATCCAGGCATAAGCAGGCAAAGGAAAAGTGGCAGGTCCCTCAAGAGTGGGGCCTACCGTCTCGCCGTCGACAAGCAGCAGCTCGGCCGGATCGCCGGCTTCAAGTCCCGGCCGGTGCGCGGTGCCTTTCAGCCGGGTGGCGGCCGGATCCAGAACGCTGGCGCCGCCCACTGTGGCGATCGCAAGGCAGTGTTCGATCAGCTCGTCCCGGCGGAAGCCGTGGGTGAAGGCGAGCTGCCAGGTGCGGTCCAGCATGTCGGTATTGCCGTAGGGGGACCAGTAGTCGCGCTGGCCGTCTTCGCCGAGACCGACGCGGACTCCGGCCTCGGCCAGGAGCGGGAGCGGGAGCTGGCCGGATACCGCCGGAGCCACGGAGGCCATGGAAACATCCAGCTCCGCGAACTCCTCGATCAGCCGGCGCGTGGTCGCCTCGGAGACGCTGCCCAGCTGATAGGCGTGCGACATGGTGACCTTGCCCTGCATCCCCAGGGCGCGCGTGCGCTCCAGGACGAGGTCCGTGCTGAACACACCGAGCTCACCGGGCTCGTGGAGGTGGATGTCGATGGGAACCTGGTACTTCTCCGCGAGGCCGAAAACGATGTCCAGATGACGTGCGGGATCGCGATCCAGGCTGCACGGATCAATGCCACCCATTACGTTGGCCCCGGCCTTGAGTGCTGCCACCATCAGCGGGACGGTGCCCTCCTCGAGCAGGAGGCCGGCCTGCGGGAACGCGATGATTTCGACGTCGGCCTGGTCCTTGAACTGTTCCTTGGCGGCCACAACGGCCTCGAAGCGCTCCAGCCGGCAGTCCACGTCAATCTGGGCATAGGAACGGACGCGGGTGGTACCGCGCGCGATCATCCGGCCCAGCGTGTTGTTGACCCGTTCCTGCAGCGGCACCTCGGCGTTGCGCCAGTTCTCCCGGTCATTCATCATCATGGTCCAAACGCCGGGACCGCCGGTGTGCTCACGGAACGGCAGGCCGATGCGGGTCGAGTCCAGATGGACGTGGACATCCGAGAAGGACGGGAGCAGCAACCGGCCGCGGCCCTCCACGACCGTGACTGCCTCGCCCCGGATGCCGGACGAGTCCGCCGGCGTTCGCACCGGGTCATGCGGTTCGACGGCGGCGATCTTGCCGTCCTTGACCAGGACGTCGCTCAGCGGCTGTCCCCATGGACGGACGGCGCGGATCAGGGTAGTCAATGTAATGCTCCTTTGTGTTGGGTCTATTGCACACCGGCGGGGGCGGCAGCTGCCAGCCCCGCGTGGTGGCATGCCGGTGCGGCCGGGCCGGCGGGCGAGGGAATGCCGCTGATGCAGCGCTGTTGCTTGCTTTCGGTCAGCGTGCCGAACAGCGGACAGCGGGTGCGGAAGACGCAACCGCTGGGCGGGTTGGCCGGCGACGGGAGGTCTCCGCGGAGCCGGATCTTCACCTGTTGCCGGGCTGCCCGTGGATCGGGCAACGGCACCGCGGACAGCAGCGCCTGCGTGTACGGGTGCCGGGGAATGCGGAACAGTTCCTCGCGGGGACCCTGTTCGACAATCTTGCCGAGGTACATGACGGCCACCTGGTGGGAGATGTGCCGGACGACGGAGAGGTCGTGGGCAATGAAGATGTACGCGACACCGGAGTCGCGCTGGATCTCCTGGAGCAGGTTGACCACCTGCGCCTGGACGGAGACGTCCAGGGCGGACACCGGTTCGTCGCACACGATCACCGAAGGGTTCAACGAAATGGCCCGGGCAATACCCACGCGCTGTCGCTGGCCCCCTGAGAACTCATGCGGAAAGCGGTTGTAGTGTTCGGGCTTGAGTCCCACCTGTTCCATGAGTTCTTTGACGCGGTTCTTCAGCCCTGCGGGCGGATTGATCTTCTGCGCCACCATCGGCGCGGCGATCGCGGTACCGACCGTCTGCCTCGGGTTGAGCGACGCGAACGGGTCCTGGAAGATCATCTGGACCTTGCGCCGGAAGTTGTACAGATCCTGCCCGCGCAACTGGCTGATGTCGACGCCGTCGACGACGATCCGCCCGCCCGTGGGGTCCAGCAGGCGGGCGACCATGCGGCCCGTCGTGGACTTTCCGCACCCGGACTCACCCACAAGTCCGAGCGTCTGGCCTCGGTCGAGACTGAACGAGACGCCGTCGACGGCCTTGACGGTTTTGGCTGCGCGGCCGCCGCCGGGGGAGAAGAGCCCGCCCTTGACGGGGAAATGCTTTTGAAGGTTCTCCACCTGGAGAATTGGCTGCCTGTCCATGTCGGTCCTAACGCGAAGTCCGGATAGTGATGAGCTGGGGGGTGCTGAGATGGCAGCGCTTGCCGTGGCCGGCCTCCACCAGAAGCTCGGGCCTCTGCTCGCGGCAGACGTCGGCGTCGGCTAGGGCGGCGTATTCGCACCGGGAGCTGAAGATGCACCCTGACGGCAGGTCAAGCAGCGACGGCGGCTGGCCGGGGATCGGGTTGAGGCGGCCGGAGGTGCCGGTGAGCGTCGGCATGGAATTGAGGAGGCCCAGGGTGTACGGATGCCGGGTGTCGTGGAAGATCTCGTCCACCGGTCCGGACTCGACGCATTGGCCGCCGTACATGACAAGCACGGAATCGCAGACCTCGGCCACGACGCCCAGATCGTGGGTAATGAGGATCAGCGCAGAGTTGGTTTCCGCCTGGAGTTCGGCCATGAGGTCCAGGATCTGCGCCTGGACCGTCACGTCCAGGGCCGTTGTGGGCTCGTCCGCGATGAGCAGTTCAGGCTCGCAGATGAGGGCCATGGCGATCATGGCCCGCTGCCGCATACCGCCGGAGAAATGGTGCGGGTACTCGTCGTAGCGCTGCTCGGGGCTGGGAATCCCCACCCGGCCGAGCATGTTGATGGCCGCGGTCCGGGCCTCCTTCTTGCTCGCCTGGTGATGGACGAGGTAGGCCTCCGCAATTTGGTGCCCGACGGTATAGAACGGATGCAGTGCCGACAGCGGGTCCTGGAAGATCATGCCGATGTTCCGGCCCCGCAGCTGGCGCATCCCGGACTCGGACAGCGTGATCAGGTCCTTGCCCTGGAACAGGGCGTGGCCGGAGACCTGGGCGGAGGTGCCCTTGAGCAGGCCCATCAGTGCCTGGCTCGTCACCGACTTTCCGGATCCGGATTCGCCAACGATGCCAAGCGTCTGCCCGCGCTCAAGGGTGAAGTCCATGCCGTTGACGGCCGAGACCAGGCCGTCGTCGGTGGGGAACGCAACTGACAGGTTCCGGACATCCAGGAAGGCGCCAGCCCCGCTGTCGGCCCCTGCAGGGGTTGGCGCGGGGGACGGCAAAGTGGCCGGCGCGCCGGGATAGGTCTGGGTCATTGGAGCCTCACTCGGGGATCGATGGCGGCATAGGCGAGATCGACGGCGACATTGGCGACGATCACGAAGAAGGCGGCCAGCATGGTGATCGCCATGGTGACAGGCAGGTCGCCGGAGATTGCGGCCCGGACGGCGGTGAATCCGAGCCCCGGCACGGAGAAGATCTGTTCGGTGAGGACGGCGCCGCCGAGCAGCAGGCCGATGTCCATGCCGAGCATTGTCACGATCGGGGTGATTCCGGCCCGGACGCCGTGTCTGAACGTCACGGTCCGCGGTGCCAGTCCCTTGGCCCGGGCGGTGCGGATGAAGTCCTCGCCGAACGTTTCAATCATGTTGGTGCGGGTGACCCGGATGTAGGACGCGCTGAACAGCACGGCGAGGGCAATCCATGGCAGCAGAAAGTTCAGCACCCAGGCCCCCGGTCCCTGGGCTCCGAACGGGCTGGTGATCTCATTGGTGGTGAACGGCAGGAGATGCAGCTGATTGACGAACACCAGCAAGAGGAACAGGCCGGTGACCGGGATCGGCAGTGAGACGCCCACCGACGCGGCGCCGACGATGAACTTGTCGGTGGCACTGCCTTTCCTGAGTGCTGCGAGCAGGCCAAGACCCACGCCCGACACCGTCCAGAGGACCAGGGCGCCGACTGCCATCGAGAGAGTGTAGGGCAGCGACCGGCTGATGATGTCCGAGACGTTTTCATTCGTCTGGAACGATTTGCCGAGACAGGGCCACTGGCAGACGGATTCGGTGCCGGGGGCGCCGATCATGCGCGGCGAAACCAGCCCGCGCATGTAGTCGGCGTACTGGATGAGGAACGGCTGGTCCATGCCGAGGGCGACGCGCGCCTCGGCGACGCGTTCCGGCGTACATTCCTGGCCGCAGGCGGCCGAGGCCGGATCTGCCGGACCCAGCTGGAACAGGGTGAAGGTGATGAAGCTGACGGCTATGAGTAGCAGGACCAGGGAGCCTGTCCGGCGAATTATGAATCTGATCATTGTGGTTTGCGGGCCGCCCGCCTGAATCCGGGCGGCCCGCGTCTCCTTCTGTGAGGACCGGTTAGTGCTCGACGCCGACGATCGAGAGGTCGATGCCGCCGAAGAAGTAGCCCACCTGCGCGTTGCGGATGTTGGAGCCGACGACGCTGTTCGTGTGGCTGCGGACGAGCGGAATGATCGGGTAGGTCTTCAGGGCCTTTTCAAACTCCTCGGACCACTTCTGGCCCAGCTCCTCCGAGGTCCCCGCGGTGTCCCGCAGCTCAAACATGGCCTTGGACACCTCAGGGTCGAAGTAGCGGGAGGTGTTGGAGAATCCGTAGGTGGTGCCGTCGTTGTTCGGGCCGAGGATGGGGTCCGCCGAGGTCCGGATCGACGCCGGATCGGCGCCGCCGCACCAGCCTGACCGTCCGATGTCCGGCAGCTGCTCACTGGCCATGACGGAGTAATAGTTCGGGGCCGGAATCGGCACCAGCTGTACGTCGATGCCCAGGGCCTTGAGGTTTTCCTGGACCACGGTGCCCGTGTTCTTGTAGGCGTCCCGGTTGTTGGCGTAGCCAAAGGTGAGGGTCTTGGGGTAGGTCTTGCCTTCGAGGAGCTTCTTGGCTTCGTCCAGCTTGGGCTTTCCGCTGGGATCGATCTCCAAGTCCTGGGCCACATACCCGCGCATCTTGTCGTTGAGCGGCGTCTGGGTGAGCTCGCCGAAGCGGCGTCCGCCGTACTGGACCAGGATCGACTGGCGGTCCAGGGCAAGGGCAATTGCCTTGCGGACATCCGGGTCCTGGATCTTCTGGGTGTTCAGGCTCAGCACGTCGTTGCAGCCCAGCAGCCCTGAGGCGACCCGGTCCTTGACCTGGGCATCGGCCAGCTTGGCCGAATCCGAGGTCTGCAAGGCACCGTTCGAGTCCAGGGTGATGGCGTTGGTGTCGGCGTTGGCCAGCAGCTGCTGGCTGATGGTGGCCTGCGACGTGGACAGGGAGAAGCTGAAGGTATCCGGGAGTGCCGTGCGGTTGGGGTCCGTCGCGGGATTCCAGTGCGGGTTGCGGACGAGCTTGAGCGACTTGCCGCGGTTGTACGATTCCACCATGTAGGGACCGGATGAGACCGGATGGTTCGTGTAGTCCAGTTTGGTGTCCTTGTCCTGGGGCACAGGAGCGGTGTTGGACCGTGAGGCCAGCGCAGGAAATTCAGCGAACGGCTTCTTCAGGTGGAAGACGACAGTGCGCTGGTCCGGAGTCTCGACTGCCTGGAGCACGGCGGCAGGATCCTTGTAGGGGCCTTTGTAGCCGCCGGCGTCGAGCGCGGAATTCAGCTCCTGGGGCGCCTGGGTGTAGACGTCCTGGGCGAAGGTGCGTTCGATGCCGTATTTGACGTCCGCCGAAGTGATGGGGCGGCCGTCCTCGAACTTGACGCCGTCCCGGAGCGTGAACGTCCAGGTGAGGCCGTCGGCTGAAACTTTCCCGGTGTCTGTGGCGAGGTCCGGGACGATGGTGGGCGGCTGGCCCGCGGTTTCCTTGGCCATGGTGAGCGTCCGGTAGTACAGCTGTCCGACGTTGGCCGTCTGGACGTAGTTGCTGTTTCCAGGGTCAAGCGTCTGGAAGTCGGAGGACATCAGAACGTTGATGTTGCCGCCCTTGGTGGTGAAGCCGGGCTTGACCACCGCCGCGGCCGAATCCGTCCCTGAACCACTGGCTTTGCTGGCGGCCGGCTGGCCCTGGGACGCGGCACAACCGGTGGCTGCCATGGAGATCAGCACGGCAAGTGCCAGCACTCTGGATGGGTATTTCATGGTTCTCCTCATACGGGGTGGGTGGTGGTGATGGGTGCTAGTGGCGTGAGGCCTTGGGGTCCAAGGCATCGCGGACGGCGTCGCCGAGCAGGTTGAAGGCCAGGACGGTGATGATGAGCATGGCGCCGGGGACGGCCAGGAACCATGGATCGCTGAGGTACCAGTTGCCGGACTGGGCGGCGTTGAGCATCTGGCCCCACGACGGCGTCGGGTCTTTGACTCCGACTCCGAGGAAGGACAGCGCGGCTTCCGCGGAGATGTTGGTGGGGATGAGCATGGTGGCGTATACCAGCACGACGCCCATGACATTGGGGATGATCTGCCGAAACAGCACGCTGAGGTGCGAGGCCCCAAACGAGCGGGCCGCCTCAACAAATTCACGCTCCCGGAGGCTGAGGACCTGCCCCCGGACGATCCGGGCAAGATACGCCCAGCCGAAAAATCCCAGGATGATGACCAGCGAGGCCATCGGCAGGAAGCTGCCTTGGCCCAGAGGCGTGCCGCGCAGCCGGGACTGCAGGATGGGCGTCAGCGAGAGCACCAGCAGAAGGTGCGGGAACGCGAGGAACAGATCCATGATGCGGCTGATAATCGCGTCCGCTTTTCCCCCGAAGTAGCCGGCCGCCGCCCCGAGCACGGTGCCAAGGAGAACGGAGACAGCGGTTGAAAGGAGGGCGATGGTGAGGGAGACCTGACCGCCAAAGGCAAGCCGGGCAAACAGATCCCGCCCGAGCCCGGGTTCCACCCCCAGCCAGTGCTGCCCGGAGGGATACATGTAGCCGGGAAGCGGCAGGCCCGGGGTTTCGAAGTCATCAAGCACCTCCGGGCTGGTGTTGGAGGTGAAGGGATCATTTCCGGACCAGGCACTGAGGAGAGGCGCGAGGACAGCAAAGAGCACGATCGCCACCACGACACAGAGGCTCAACAGGGCGATCTTGCTCCTGCGGATCCTCAGCCAGGCCGTGGCCAGCAGCGACCGGGCGTGGGCGGGAACCGCACTGACGGTGGTTTGGTCACCGAGGGACAAGGGGCGGCTGACGCCGCTGCTGCCATCGTCGCTATCGCTGGCGCCGGGCAACGGACTCGCAGCAGTTGGTGTGGCACCGGACTGAAGCTGGGTCATCGGGAACGCTCGATTCAGGGTCCAAGGAGCAAGCTCCATCGTTTTGTATACCAAACAAAGATTAGGGCACCATTTGTGCGATGTAAATCACAACTTGGCATCATCTGGAATACCAGAGAATGATGTGGCCTGGGCGGCGCCGTGACTGGGCCGGCCTGCCGATAGCGGTGGCAACGCACTTGGGGGTTAGCTGCGCGGGAGCCTTCGCCTGTGCCCGGAACCGGCAGTCGGGCGCGTGTATGCTCAGGTGGAACGCTGAGCGGCACCGTCCGCCAGGGCCACGGGGTGAGTGATGAACGGCGGTGTGAGTGTGGTTGAACCGAAAGGTGATGCGCTGAACGGGCGTGATGACGAAGTCCGGGCCGAACACGTGTATCAGCTGGTTCTTGAAGGGATCGTGACCGGCAAATACGAGCAGGGCATGCGGCTTCGCGAACGGGAACTGTCAGAACTTCACAACGTGTCGAGGATTCCCGTGCGGGAGGCCATCCAGCGTCTGGAACAGGACGGCTTCGTTGAAACTTTCCCCCGCCGGGGTGCGGCGGTACGGCGGCTAACGCTCACGGACGTCAACGAACTCTTCGACGTCCGGCTCTGCCTCGAAACCTTTGCCGCGCGGACCGCAGCGGTCCGGGTTGCCGAGGGGCAAAACGGCGCAAAGCTGCAGGAACTTGTGGACCAAACGCGACGGGCGATCGACGAGGGTCCGGAGGCGAAGGTTGCGAGTCTCAGCGCGGAATTCCACGCCGAGATAGTGCGGCTCTCCGGCAACCGGCTGCTGGTCGAATCGGTCAAGCCACTGTTTGGCCGCATGCGCTGGATCTTCGGCCTCGCCCACAACCGCAGCAATGAACTCCAGCGTGACGAGCACGTGGAGCTCTGCAATGCCATCCTCAAGGGCCGCCCCGATTTGGCCTACTCGCTGGCGTATTCGCACATCGAACTGGGACGTGAACCAGTTCTTGCCGGTCTCGCCCACACGCTCGCGCCGTAGCCGCCTGGGTATCCGGCCCACCGCCCTCTCCTGCGGGACGACAGTCATCACAGGCGCGCGAGCTGGGGTCGCCGTAGTACTCGCTGAAAACCGGGCGCATACTACGGCGACCCAGCTCGAAGGGAAGAAACTCGGCATCCCTCTCGCCGGTCAAATCTCGCCATCAAGTTCATGCAACGCAATGGGATGAACGTCGACAAAGGTCACTCTGATTCAGATGGCACCGTCGGCCCCGGAGCGCAGACGCAGGATTTGGGGCTCTTTGTGATGTCAGACGCCGGATTTGCCCAGACGATCAAGAGTCGCACACCTGTCGGCGGGAAACCCGACAAGTCCTTGTTTACCAGCGAACTGCCGACGCAGTAACCGTGGCAATTGATCGACATGAAGCCGCTCCTGAACGAAGGACCGGAACTAGCGAGCGAGACTGCGTGGACCTCGAAGAAGCCGCGGTCGTCGTCCATGACGTCGTCAAAACGGCGGTCAGTAACCGTTCTTGCTGGTAACGGTGTTGCGATGCGGACCCGAGGGCAGTGACCTTCTCCACCATCGGTGTGAGGTTCCCACGAATCTCGCCGGCGCCCCTGCGAATAGTGAAGGTCAGGCGGCTGGGTTCGCGGTTCGGGTCCAGCTTGTCGATCAGAACCCGAAAATGGTCAGGTCCGGGCGGCCACAATCGACTGCTCCTGGGGATAAATCGGAGCTTCGAAGAGCCCGTGAGAGCGTCCCACACCCGTCCCAAATACCGGCGGAATCCTGGTGGATCCACATACCATGGTGTATCTGGCCCTCTTTTACGCCATCACGGCACAGGACGTGGCCGGGGGCCATAGAACGCCTCACGGAGCCACCACTCCAACCATGAGCGGCACCGCGGTCATGGCCCTGCCGTCGCAGTTCCTGCGTCGGCCTCCGGCAGATCGCGCCCGCACAGATCGCCTGAGTTCAGAACGTCACCGGCGTGCCATTACGCACCACGCGCAGCGGAGCCGGACGGTTGACCACTAGTTCCGGCGCGGAGGCGGCAGCGAATTCCACCCGATGTGCCGAGCCAGCGCCGGAGAAGCCGAGCACCTCCGGGACACCCACCAGCTCGGCCCCGCCCACCGTGGCGATGCGCAGGCAGTGCTCCAACTCAGCATCCGTCAGTGCGCCCGTTCGGTAGCCGAGCAGGTGCATGCGGTCCACCATACTGCCGGTGCCAAACGGTGACCAGGAGTCACGGACAGCGTCTGAGCCCAGGGCAACCCGAACCCCGTGGTTTTCCAGGAGGCCCAGGGCCGGGACAGGGTCCGCACCCAGCGCACACGTGGCCACCCACATGCCCGCGTCCGCCATCGCGTCCAGCGTCATGGACAGGTCCGGCTCTGAAGGTTCACAGAGGGCGAAGGCGTGCCCAATGGTCACAAGACCCTGGAGCCCTTCCGCGATGGTCCTCCTGGCGATTTCGCGGAGCTGCATCAGGGCGTCCTGGCCCGTATCATGAAGGTGAATATCCAGGTGCCGGCCGTATTTGCGCGCCAGCCCGAACACCGCGTCGAGATGGCCTCCGAGGTCCCCGTCCAGGGACTGGGGGTCAATGCCGCCCACCAGATCCGCACCCTCACTGAGGGAGGCCTCCATGAGCTCCAAAGTACCGGGGTTACTCAGCATCCCGAACTGCGGGAATGCCACGATCTGGACCTTGAGGTAGGGCGCCAGCCGCTCGGCGGCAGCACGGACGCCATGGATATTCTTCAGCCCGATCTGCGTGCCGACGTCCACGTGCGCCCTCATGGCCATTGTGCCGTTTTCCACTGCATTCCTCATTAAGGCATAGGCCTGGTCTTCCACACCGTCCGCATAACCGAGCTGGGCCTGAAGGTCGTGGGAGATGAGGTCTGACAGACGAGGAGCGGGCCGGCGGGAGAGCCAGGAGGAACCCCAGGTGGTCTTGTCCGGGTGGATATGTCCGTCCACGAAGCCGGGGGTGACCAGCACCCCAGCGGCATCGTCTCCGGCAACGGATGTGACGGGCACGATCATATGGTTCCTTTCCTTGCGCCGGTCCTTGAGCCGCGCGGGGCACCAGGGGCTTCAGCATGCCGATTACGACGGGCTTTATGGTATACCAAACATTCCAACACGCGGAAGTTTGATTCGTCATATTCATCCCTCGTGTGGCCTCGGATTCCTGAAGATCTGCACAATTTGGCTGAGCAGAAGGGGTGAGATCTTTGCCGTTGAAAGAATCTTTATGAGTTTTGGAATACCAAACATAGACATCGAAGTTGATCCGCCCTACTCTTATGAACATCGTTCATTTTGTGACCCATCTCTCAGGGCCACCGCGAAGGAGTTCCCGATGCCCAGTAACCCTGCCCCCGGCGGCCAGCCCCCCAGCTTGAAGAGGACCCTCGGCCTGCCATCACTTATTGCCTTCGGGCTGACCTCCATGGGCATCCTTTCCGTGGTGGCCGTCTACGGATCAGGCACCCAGATCAGCGACGGGCACCTGCCCGCGGCATATGTGCTCGCCGTCCTCGCCATGCTCTTCACCGCACACAGTTACGGGCGCATGGCGCGCCACGTTCCAGTCACCGGCGGCGCCTACGCTTACACTGCGAGGGCTTTCGGCGCCCCCGTCGGCTTCTTTGTGGGTTGGGCCATGATGCTGGACTACCTGTTCCTGCCCATGGTGAACTTCCTGATCTTCGGCCTGTACTTCAACAGCCTGTTCACCGGCGTTCCACCACAACTGGCCGTGCTGGGATGCTTGGCCGTGGTGGGGTTCTTTAGCGTCATCGGCGTGACCTGGGTGAAGAAGATGAACTTCGTGGTGGTGATTGCTTCTGTGCTGGTCATCCTAGTTTTCCTGGTTCTGGCGGTGGCCAATGCCCCACAGCTGAGCCCGGAAAGCGTCCTCCGACCACTGACGCCGGGGAACGGCGGATTCGCGCCCCTGATGGCTGCGGCTGCCATCGTGGCGTTTGCATTCCTCGGGTTTGACGGTGTGTCCACCCTGTCCGAGGAGGCACGCAACCCGAAGCGAGACGTGCCCCGCGGCATTCTCTTCGCCACCCTTTTGGCCGGCGTGGGCTATGTCCTCTTCTCCGTGGCGGGCAGCCTGATCGTGCCCAACTGGCACAGCCTCGGGAACCTGGATGCGGCCGGTACAGAACTCATGCAGAAGGCTGGCGGCGATGTGCTGATGGTGGTGTTCGTGCTGGTGAACCTCACTGGGCTGGTCCTCTGCGGCACGGCCGCGCAGATGAGCGTAAGCCGCGTGATCTTCGCCATGGGCCGTGACCGCATCCTGCCAGGTACCTTTGCCAGCCTGCATCCTCGCTTCCGGACACCCTTCATCGCAGCTCTGGTGGTCTCCGCATTTTCCCTGGTGGCCCTCTTCATCACCTTGGACCAGGCTGTTTACATGATCAACTTCGGCGCCCTGCTCGCCTTTGCCATGGTCAACTTGGCCACCATCAAAGTGTTGTTCTTCGATCTCCGCAAACGCGGAAGGATCGGCGTGCTACGCCACTTGGTCATGCCCGTAATCGGTTTCGCCTTCATCGCCTGGCTGTGGACCTCGCTGGCCTGGTTCACCTTTGCGCTCGGCGGCGTCTGGCTGCTCATCGGCCTGGTGATCTTCCTGGTCCGCCGGAAGCATTCGCATGGGGCAATGGCCTTGGACTTTGCCGAAGATGAGGCTTCCGAGGATGCCCCGGTAGATATGGAACAGCAGCTCACGGCCCCACAAGGCTGAGAATTTCAGACCGCGCCGCCGTCACACGGTGGAGGGACCACGGCGGAGCTTTGCATTGGTGGCATGCCGCGTCCGGGCTGCGGAGGAGTTTCCCTGTCAGGCATCGCATTTCCTCGCTGGAACTGTCATAGGAGCGAGAGACGCTGGCGCGGTAAGCGCAAAGGAGAAAGTCCTCCGAGTCGACGGCGCCCCGTCCGGAGTTCGTCTTCCGTGCCTTCGCAGGGCGGTGGATGGCGAAGTAGCCCGTGACCGCACTTACAGCGCTGGGAGCCTGGCCTCGCCCAGATCCGGGAGATTGCTCTGCGGCCCATCTGCTGGCCTACCGCACGGGCCGCCGCGACTGAGAAGTAGCTCGAGCGCTGCTACGGGATCGCGTCAGCGAAAGGGTCCATGGTTGCCCTGCGGCGTCGGCGTGAAGGAACACGACCTGTTAGCTGTAGCCGAGTGCGTCGGCGGCCAGTGGCGGCGGTGTGACGGCGCGGTGCTCGCCCAGTGTTGTGTGTCGAAAAGCTCAATTCCGAGGCCGCGGAGTCGGAGCATGAAATCGGAGAAAACCCCTGAACGCCGCGGCGCAAGGCGCCTCCAACGCGCGGCGCGGAAGTCCGCGGGAGAGGACTCCAATGATTCATCTGATGAGATACGCAGAGTACTACTTGACGCAATCTCCGCTATCAGCGGCTCTCCCGCTGTGCAGGGTGGTACTTTATCTGCATTTGGCAAGCCGATGTCCCGTCGGGGCCCTTGACCTTCTGGCCGCGCAGTTCCACCGTTCTGTCGCTGGCCCGGGTCAAACCGGCGACAACCTTCAGCAGTGTTGACTTGCCGCACGTGTGCCGGCCCAGGAATGCAGCCGGGCGGTGCCACCCTCGAAATATGAGCCTTACAGCAGTGGGAACAGCGGGCCCAGCGGTAAACCGGACGGCGCGTCGGCTGGCCACTTTCCCCAGTCATGGCGTAGACATGATGCCTATGACGACCACGCTCGAAGCACCGGCTCCTCAGGAGACCGACGAAAGTGAGGCCGCACGAGCTCATCGTGCACTCTTCTCAGACCCCGACACGGTGGAGGCGACAGTGGTACCGGACCTCGAGGCTTCCCGGGCAGCCGCTCAAGCTCCGGTCTTCTCCAGCCCGTACTGATCCGCAGTCCTCCGCGGGTACTACGGAGTACCGGCCCGACTCCAGAGGCAACCTGAAAGCCTCGACGGTCCCTATGCTGTCGCGGTCATCGTCGAGGGTGAAAAGATCGGCTAGGTGCCCTCCCCCCAGTCAAGGCCATCGGGCTCGCGCCGGAGCTGCGCTTACTTCGACAGCTCCCGTGCGGCGTCCGCCAGTGGACCGGGACTAGGTTCGATGCGTTTCGCCTCATAGCCCCGTAGGCATTACGAAATTGTTCCGTGAACGGAACAAATGGCTAAGGAGCAGGCACGCAGGCCACTGAGCCGCTACCTCGCTAGGACGTCGACTTTGAGTGGCGCGCAGGTTGTGACCAGCCAGTTGAAGCCGTCCTGGGAGGCGAACGCCAGCCCGCTTCCCGGGACGACTTCAAGGTCGTTTTCCGCGACCCGGTCCCCGAATAGCATGTAGGCGCGGGCGCTGTTGTCCCGCTTCGACATCCAGCCGATGCCGTCGAGGCCGATTGCGTGCGCGGCGTGGGCCCACTTCCTGGTCTGCGGGTAGTTGTCCATCGAGGTGTCGCTCAGCTGGTTGGCTTCGACACCAACGTAGCGCAGGCCGAGGCCGAAGAACTCTGCGATCTGCAGGGGCCGCTTCAGCTCGAGCCCGGCCAAGACGGTGTCGGCGTAGAGGCTGCGGGGCATCGGCGCCGGGACACCTACCGGGATGTCATGCAGCAGAGTCTCGGCAAGGGCACCTTCACGGGTCCCGGCCAGGTATAGCGCCGGGACTTGTGGGTTGCCGAAGAAGTGAAACCTGCCGGCGCCCCGTGGGCCGGGGTTGAACTGGGTCGGGCGGAAGCGGTTGGAGTGAACACGCTGCAGGACGGTGCCAGCGGCAAGCTCCCCGATGCGGGGTTGAAACGGGTTCGGCGGCTCCGGCGTCTCTGGCCAGGCGGCCGTCACCAGATGGCCCCGAAGTGGTCCTCTGCCGCGGCGAGCAGCCGCTCTGGATCTTTCAGGTAGTCCACGGGCATGCCCTGATCGGCGAAGGCGGAAGAGTGCGTGCCCATCCACAGCACCACGTCTTCGTCCGGGACGTTGAGTCCGCGGGTCAGCGCGAGCAGTTCCGCGATGACCGGTAGCACGGTCCCGCGATGCATATCGAACTGGAATCTCGGGTAGCGGATGGCGTGCCGGCGGGCGTAGCCCAGCAGCTTGCCGGCAGCACGCTGTGATGAGGCGAGGTTCCGGTTGTTGGGGTTGCCGCCGAGCATTTCGGCCACCTCGGTACTGCTGAGGGACGGCAGCTCGCGTTCAATCTTGCGCCACCAGTTCTCTTCCGCCTGGAGGCTGCGGGCCAACTCCGGCGAGGCCGGCTCAGGGTTCGCTGCAATGGCAACCCCGAGAGCGGAGATGCTCTTCGCCTCGCTCTCGGCTCGTTTCAGGATCCACGCCTCTACGTTGGCGTTCCCGGAGGCTTCCTTCACTGTGGTGTCCGTGGAGGACTTGGCGAACATGTGGAGGACTTGCGCGGTTTCGGCAGTCCGGTAGGCGGTCTTGGCCTTCTTCTTCCGGAGCACAGCGCGCCGCGGAGCAACCATTTCCTTCTCCTGACCAATGACATTTATTACACCTCATCCTAGCGTGTGCTCCGTCATTCGTGAAGGGTCAGGCGGCAGCCGACAGCCCTCCCGCGGACGCTGCGTCGACGATGAATAGCTAGGTCCGGGGGAGTGGCAGCCGCAGGGTCCCGATCCTCGCTCGACGCTCGAGCGGGCGCCGCCGACCCGCGGCTCCTACCCTCCGAGCCCGGCTACGTCATCCTGCACGACGTTGGACTTCCGCTCAGAGTCGCCATGCCTGTTCTCATCGGCGGATTCCAGCACCTGGTCCAGGGCGGCCTGCTAGTGGGGATACTGGTGATGATCGGCTCGGGTGTCGGCATCAGAGCCCTGCGGCAGGCACCATCCATGGGCTTCATCAGCCGCGCCGAGGTCCTTCACGTTTAGCTATGAGGGCGTGGGCCTGGAGTCCGAGAACCGCCCTCCAGGCCGCTACTGGTAACGGTGCATATTCAGTTTCGAACTATTCTGTAGGTCTGTCGGCTGATGCTGGCCGAAACTGCCGACACCGCGATGGTGAACCGTAGCCGGTTCACTTGTAGTGGGCGGGGCGAACTTCCGGCAGTTCGGATCCTCGTCGAC